>CAXBKC010000072.1:0-11738 GCA_963975615.1 uncultured Oleiphilus sp. | reverse complement strand
ATAAAGATGAAGCTTTTGGTTGGACAGAAACTAACAACCTTGAAGATGCGGCCGAAGCGTTAAAATTAAGTGCCCGTACTTTCGCAATTACTTTGGGCGCTGAAGGTGCACTTGTATTTGATGGCAGCACCTTAACTCAAGTACCAGGCAGCTCAGCCAAAGCGATTGACACCAACGGTGCGGGTGACATGTTTGCAGGTGCATTCTTGTACGCAATAACTAGCGGTCAAGACTTCCCTACTGCTGCCAAACTGGCAAACCGAGCGGCGGCTCAAGTGGTCAGTCAATATGGCCCACGTTTAAAACCAGAACAACATGCAAAGCTAAAATCTAGCCTTTAGTTACGTTTTAATTTTTATTGTACGGTCAATTCAAGAGGATTATTTTGTGCGCTTAGTTTCCTGGAATGTAAACGGTATTCGTGCCGCGATTAAAAAAGACTTCTTTGTTTCGTTAGAAAATATGGAAACCGATGTTCTTTGCCTACAAGAAACAAAGGCACAAGATGATCAAGTACTTGAAGCTCTCGCTGACTTAGATGGATATCACATCTATACTAACTCAGCCGTAAAGAAAGGTTATTCTGGCACCGCGATACTTAGCAAAATCAAGCCTATCTCCGTTGAATATGACTTAGGCATTGAAGAGCATGATCAGGAAGGCCGCATTATTGCTGCTGAATATACCGATTTCATTTTGGTCACGGTGTACACACCAAACTCAGGAAGTGAGTTAAAAAGACTCAGCTATCGCCAATCTTGGGATCAGGAATTTCATAAGTATTTAAAACAACTCGAAACCCGTAAGCCCGTTATCGTTTGCGGTGACTTAAACGTCGCTCATAAAGATATCGATTTAGCGCGCCCAAAGCCAAACTACAATAAAAGCGCGGGCTATATGCAGGAAGAGATAGATGGCATCCAACAGTACCTTGATTCTGGTTTTAGCGACTCATTTCGCCTAATGCACCCGAGTAAAGAGAAATATAGCTGGTGGAGCTATCGTGCAGGCGCTAGAGCAAATAATGTTGGCTGGAGGATTGATTATTTCTTAGTTTCTCCTGAACTCAAAGATAAAGTCAGAGATGCAGAAATATTAAATGAAATAATGGGCTCAGATCACTGCCCTGTTCAACTAGATCTTATCTAAACAATTAAAACAAAAGCTACAAAACAGTAACAGTTTGATACTAGGCCAGCCGTGACATTAGGGAACTTTTACCTATACTGACTTAATTACGATTGGATTTTTTTCTTATGGATTTAAGGTTGCTCAGTGTCGGTAAATAATATTACACGCACATTTATTTCGGTAATTACCTTACTGTGTTTGTTATTGTCTGCAAATCAAACTATTTCATCGCCTTCAGAAACTCAAATACAGCAACCCCAAACACCCGTTATAAATTTTTATCCTGAAAAAACATCGAGATATTTTATAAACTCTGAAATGCTTTTTCTAGAGGATCCTGAGCATAGAGAGTCAATTGATTCCATGCTTAACCAAGAGAAAATATGGAATAAGATCGATAGAAACTCACCAAATTTTGGTTTTACGTCTACGGCTTATTGGTTCAAATTCAATATCAATAATATTAGTGATACAACACAATCAATCTATTTAGAACTGCCTATTCCTTTTTTAGATAGCATTCATTTATATCAAACCTCAGATAAAGCTATTATCCAGTCCTATGATGTAGGAGACCAATATCCTTTTGAGCAGCGCCCCATAATCCACCAAAACTATGTCATGCCCTTTGAATTAATACCTGGCAACAATGAAATGTATATGCGGGTTTCGTCAGCAGGCACAGTTGAAGCTCCTTTAACGCTTTGGTCTCCCAAAGCTCATGCCCATGCCTCCTCCAACAACAACCTAGTTCAAGGTATCTGGATTGGTATTATTGGCATTATGGTGATTTATAACTTTTTATTATTTTTATCCATCAGAGACCGTAGTTATCTTTACTACGTTTTTTTCGCGATAGGCTATTTATTCTTTCAAATCAGCTTGCAGGGATATGGCTTTGCCTATTTATGGCCCAATCAACTCCATTTCAACAGTTATGCCATTTCAACATTTATTGCCTTCAGCAACCTAAGCGTATTGATGCTGGTGATTAAGTTTTTATCCTTAAAAGAGCACTACCCTCGTATTCATGATTTAGTCTTAGGTATGGCAGTTATTGCCGGCCTATTATTTATCGCCACCTTCTTTGCACCATATAGCTTTACTATCAGAGCCACGAGTTTAATGACAATGTTCACCTGTTCATTATCCTTAATATTAGGTTATCTAGCACTTTACAATGGTTATCAGGAAGCGCGCTATTATTGCCTTGCTTGGACCGCTACATTTATTGGTATTACCGTTTTAGGGGCCGCTAAATTCGGTTTGGTCACAACAAACTTTTGGACAAATAATGCTGGCCAAATTGGTGTCATGATTTTGGTATCTTTACTATCATTTGCCCTAGCTAACCGTATTAATAGAGAAAAAGAAATGCGCTTAAGCGCTCAAAATGAAGCACTACTAAGCGAGAAACTAGCTCGCCAGTCACAGACGGAATTACTCAAAACACAAACAAATGCGAACAATCATCTTGAATTAAAAGTCGAAGAAAGAACACGTTCTATGCAACAGGCACTAGTTGAGTTGGAACATGTTAATAACCGATTAGAACTTGCCTCTATCACCGACTCTCTGACAACATTATTTAATCGTGGCCATTTTGAAAATAGATTAACAATTGAGTATAAAAGAGCGGTACGCCACCACAGAGAGCTTTCCATTATTTTATGTGATATTGACAACTTTAAAGTAATCAATGACACCTATGGACATAAAGCCGGCGATGACTGCCTTAGACACGTTTCTCTAATCTTGAAAAATACTATCACCCGCTCCGGTGATATTATCGCCCGTTATGGCGGTGAAGAATTCATTATCTTGCTGGTAGATACCCCCATCTATGAAGCAACGAGACTAGCAGAAGCCTTATGTCAGTCTTTAAGAAATACCTCGATTAATGCCAAAAACCAACAAATTCAATTTACAGCTAGCTTTGGCGTATCAAGCCTATCTCAGACTCAAATTGATGATGGAAATATCTCCTAACAGTAAATCTCTATTTAATTATTACAACACCTATAAAGTCATACTTGGCCTGCTATTATATTTATTAGCCTTATCTGAACATTCTTATCTGAAGCAATTTCGATCTCTGGAGCATTTTGACACGCTTACGCTTGGGTATTTAGCCCTGAATATTTCTAGTTTATGCCTTTATCGTTTTTATATTAATGTCAGACCAAAGCAGATTTTCTCTCTTTTATTCATCGACATCACTTTTTTGCATGCTATTTTCTTTTACGGAACAGGGATCGCTAGCGGCTTAGGGAACCTTATTATTATTAGCGTCGCCGCTGGTAATATAATGATCCGTGGGCGAATTGGTTTATCCTTTGCGGCAGTCGCCGCAATTTTGAGCTTATTTGTTGAAATCGAACGTTTTCTCAGTGGTTTAAGTAAAGAGAACGATATTGCCCAAGGTGGAATCATGGGTATTATGTATTTTGCCAGTGCTTATATTCTTCAACACCTCGCTATTCGAATTACCGAAAGTGAATCTTTACTGAAACAACAGAAGCAGGATTTACTTGAACTTGAGAAACTCAACCATCAAATAATCCAAAGCATGCGTACTGGCATCATAGTTTGCACACAAAATCAGAAGATCAAACTCATCAATGAAGCCTGTAAAGACCTATTAGATCTCGATATCAACCAAGCGCTTCCAAATGCGCTTAAAGAGCAATTTGACCAATGGCAGCAACAACCTCTAAATAGAACGACACCGTTTAGAATAAATACTAACCTTCCTGTCGTGCAAGCAAATTTTTCTCGCCTTCACACTAGTAGTCGTTCAGATGTACTTATTTTCATTGAAGATACTCGAAAGCTGGCACAACAAGCACAACAACTAAAATTAGCCTCGTTAGGCCGTTTAACGGCTAGCATTGCTCATGAAGTCAGAAACCCTTTAGGAGCGATTAGCCATGCGACACAATTGCTTGCAGAGTCTGAAAACCTTGACCTTTCAGACTTAAAAATGACTGATATTATTCAAAGGCATTCTAAGCGAGTAAATCAAATAATTGAGAATACCTTACAATTAAGCCGACGTACTGAACCAACTATAGATAGTATTATCATTATTCCCTGGCTTGAAAAGATCATCTCTGACATTGAAATTCAAAGTCACGAGAAGCCAATTACCAAGAAAATTTTCATAGCATCGAAGAATGATGAGCTCTCTGCTCGGTTTGATTCTAATCAAATGGAACAAGTTATTATCAACTTAGTCGAAAATGCGCTATATCATGGAAATAAACAGGCTAAAGATGCGCCCGTAATAATTTCTGTCGGAACAACGCATGATCAAAATCAAGTTTTTATCGATGTAATAGACCATGGCAACGGTATTTCTCCAGAAGGGTTGGCCCATCTATTCGAACCTTTTTTTACAACCGAGTCTCAGGGTACAGGTCTTGGTTTATATTTATCACGAGAGATCTGTGAAGCAAATCAGGCACAATTAGATTACCTTGAGCCGGAAGCAAATTATTCCAAATGGCAAACACCACCATCTACAAAAGATATAAGTGTAAAAAAACTATCAGGCGACTTAGAATTTGGTGCGTGCTTTAGAATCATGTTTGCACATGACAAACGAATCCTTTAGCTTTCCCTAGTCTTGATTAAAATAATCCAAATACTTATTGCTCAATAACGGAATACCTTATGATCCGCCCTCATGCTTTAATCATTGATGATGAACCTGACATCCGAGAGCTTCTTGAAATCACCCTGATTAGAATGGGAATAGATACTGTCAGTGCAAAGTCGGTTGGTGATGCCCATGTAGCATTATCAAAACAGGAGTTTGACCTATGCCTAACCGATATGAATCTTCCCGATGGTAATGGCATTGAGCTCGTTCGCCATATTCAAGAACACTACCCTAAGCTACCCGTCGCTATGATCACTGCTTATGGGAATATTGAGACTGCCATCAGTGCACTTAAAGCCGGGGCCTTTGACTTTATTTCAAAGCCAGTTGATCTTAAACAGTTACGCGACTTAGTGACGGCGGCCTTAAATCTATCTGAAACCAAGCAAACCAATATAGAAAGTTCAAATGGCTCGGCACAAAAAATTCTAGGTCAAACCCAAATTATCCAAACTCTAAATGCACAAATTAGTAAGCTGGCTCGTAGCCAAGCACCCATTTATATTTCGGGCGAATCTGGCAGTGGTAAAGAGCTAGTGGCGCGGTTAATTCATGAGCAAAGCCACCGTTCAAAGTCAGGCCAATTTATCGCCGTAAACTGCGGAGCGATACCAAGTGAATTAGTTGAAAGTGAGTTTTTTGGTCATAAAAAAGGAAGTTTTAGCGGTGCCATAGACGATAAATTAGGCTTATTTAGGGCCGCTGAGGGCGGTACATTATTCTTAGATGAAATAGCTGATTTACCTTTGGTAATGCAGGTTAAGCTGCTTCGAGCTATTCAAGAAAAAAGTATTCGCCCCGTTGGTGAGCAACAAGAAGTTAAAGTTGATATTCGCTTATTGAGTGCAACCCACAAAGACTTATCAAAGTTAGTACAGCAAGGTTTATTCAGAGAAGATTTATTTTATCGGGTGAATGTGATTAAGCTTGATGTCCCGTCACTTAGAGAAAGAAAAGCAGACATTTCCTTGCTGGCACGTCATTTCCTGAGTGAGATCATTTTACAGAATAAAGGCTTAAAAACAGACTTTGATCCTGAAGCACTTAGCGCACTTCAGGAGTACTCATTTCCAGGCAATGTTCGAGAGTTACAAAACACCATAGAACGAGCCTTTACCTTATGTGATGGCAACACTATTCGCTTAGAAGATTTGCAATTCAACTCTGCCATACAGCCAAAACCAAGACATGACTCCCCGACCTTTCAGATCATTTCAGACATCACCCCCACTACCGACGAACAAGAAAATACTGAACAATTAAGCGCGCAATTACCTGAACAAAGGTTCGGCCAATCACAAAGCATTGGCCGTCGAGCCGCTAATCAATCATTAGAAGACTACCTTGAAATAATTGAACGAAGAGAAATTGAGCAAGCCTTGCAAGAAACAAAGTGGAATAGAACGGCTGCTGCAAAACGCTTAGGTATTAGCTTTCGCGCACTTCGTTATAAACTTAAAAAACTCAAGCTCGATTAGCTTAAACTAAGCCTCTCTGAACTCTTGGGTCGAAAGGTGACACATCAATCTGGCAGTCTTCCCCGGTAATTATCGATGTCAATACATGAACCGAGGCAGGTGCCAATACCAAACCATTTCTAAAGTGCCCAGTATTAATAAATGCGTTTTCAAATTTAGGATGGTGACCAATATAAGGAATGCCGTCTGAGGTTCCCGGCCTTAAACCTGACCAATGATGGCTTATCTGACAAGATGCGAGCTCAGGGAAAAGATCAATCGCCATATCGGCTAATTCTTCCTTGGCTTGTTCAGTCGTCATTCGATCAAAACCACAATATTCGAGTGTGCTGCCTGCAACAACTAAACCATCCCTTCTGGGAATAACATACTTTCCATTGTTTAAAACGACTCTATTCACTAAGCCAGGCGTTGCTGAAAATATCAGCATCTGCCCCTTAACTGGCTCAACCTTAATATTTTCATGACCACATACTTCACTACTCCAAGCACCAGCACATAAAACATATGAATCAGCTTCTAAGGTTCCGTGAGAACAGGTTTCGACACCTATTATTTTAGAGCCTGATTCTTTGAATCCTGACACCTGACAACTTTCAATAATTTCTACACCGGGATGACGATCAAGCCAAGCTCTTAATGAGCGCAGTAATCTAGGATTCCGAATGCTTGCGACATGAGGCATCCATAACGCTTTATTAAGACCTGTACGCAGGTTAGGTTCGAGTTGATATATCTTGTCAGCATCAATAGTTTCTAGCCAAGCTGCATTTGACTCTGACCACGTCAAAGCATTCTGTTCGTCGTCAATACTCAGCATTAATAAACCATGTCGTGTCAGCTGAGGATCAATGTCACTTTCTGCTTCTAAGCATTGAACCAAGTTTGGATAATAAGATTGAGACCATGAAGCCAACGCTGTTACAGGTGGAGAATAACGCCAAGGATAAAGAGGAGAAATAATCCCACCACCCGCCCAACTGGCTTCGTTCCCGCAGATACCTTTTTCAAGCAAGGTCACATCCATACCCTTCAGTGCAAGTTCTCTTGCCTGAAGCATCCCCATGACACCGCCACCAACGATAATTACTTTCAAACTTTCACCTTAATTCTTATGCCACACATGTTTATAGTAATATGGTTTAAACATACAAACCGAATAAATACAGTTTTAAAGATGCTGTTTTAAAAACCATAAAACAAACGTTTCATCTGGTCTTGCATTCTAAGTGATTAAGGTAAAAAATACCCTAGGAGTTCAAGATAATTATCAAGGATCGATAATGCAAACCTCAAACTACTTTCTTGCAAAACCAACTTTCAATTTTCACAGAGGCTTCACTCTGTTTGAAATACTTATTGTCTTGGCAGTCACCGCTATTTTAATGTCTTTGGCGACACCCAGCTTTTATGCTTTTTCGGCTCAGTCTAAATCTAAAGCTACAGTTCAGAAGCTTTCGGGTTTAGTTAGGCTCGCCAGAAACAAGGCAGTAAATCATCAAAGCTCAATCTTGCTTTGTCCTAGCGAAAACGGTTTAGTTTGTGGCCAAAACTGGCAAGAAGGTGTGCTTATTTTTGAAGATAAAAATAATGACAAGCAACTAAACAACACCGAAACACTTGTCCATTTTCAATCACCCTTGATTGATCATGGATCAATCCGTTGGAGCGCCTTGCATAATTACCTTTCTTTTTCTGGAGAAGGTATCAGCGGTAACTCAGCGGGAAGCTTTATTTACTGCCCTGAAGATAATAATCCTGAATATGCAAATGCATTAATCATAAGCTTTTCAGGAAAGATTCGTCGAGCTCAGGATAATAATCATGACGGCATTCGTGAATCAGGGAATAGTAAGAATATTGTCTGTTTATGACGGTTTCTACCAAGGGCCTTTTTTATCGCCGCTAGAATACAAACTCAAAGTTTCTTTTTCTTCTCCACTAACATGCTTAGCAATGAGTAAATAACAGCTTTCAGGAGAGCAAGACTGATCTGCGTCCAACGTCACCTGATAGTATAAGTTTTCTGACTCAACCTTATCCCCTTGATAAGCTCGTAATTTTGATAAACTATCTGGATAACGTTGGTTATTGAAATAATAGCGCTCTAAATATGTTTGCACCTCTAGCAATAAAGCCTGGCCTTCTGTTCTCTGGCTCTTTTGAGTAAATGTTCGATAACTCGGGACGGCTATCGAGAAAAGAATGGCTATAATAGCCAAGACAATCATTATCTCAACTAGGGTAAATCCATTTAATTTTTTAAGGTGCTTATTTTTCTTAAGTCTACTTAAGCTTGTTTCAGTCATAGCTCTCTCCAACTCACTTCACCACTTTTAATTAACTTACGGCCTTCCTCTAATGTAGTTTGGGTATGGCCGTTTGTTAAAGATTGAACTTGATGAACCTGCTCACCACCGCCCTTTAATAGGGTTGAGGTAATTTCTCTTGAGCCAAATGAATGACTTTTTGTACTCTTTAATTCAGCAATCTGTTTTATAGCTTTATTTTCTAATCTTCCCTGTGCATGCCACGATGTCCCCGTCGTAAAACGTAAGCGGTGCATATAAGCATCGGCTGAAAGCAGACAGTTTTTATAATTTGCACGGTAAGTAGCCTGCGTTAGGATGCCACCAAATAATTTACTCGGACCTTTTGCAACTTCGTTTAGATCTAGATTTCGCAACCAACCATGGATATAAGATGATGAGTCAGAAAACTGCATCAAACGCTTCTCTAATTGATTGGCTGTCTTTTCTTTTAACTGAGGCTGAATTAGCAAAGATCCCGTTAGGCTTCCCGTTTCTTGATTTACTAAAACATCAGAAACATTTGCCAATGAGCTCAAAGAGATTTTCCTGCTTTGCTTCTGAGGTTTTTCTATCAGAAAAGCGCCCTGTGAATCTCTAGGTTCTTTAAGACCAATAATTTTATCTTTGAGATATTTATCCATTGATATAGATCCACGGTTTTGTGTTTGAATAACGCTAGCTGTTGAAACATATACCCATCGATTATTCATAGCATCCATACTCAACTGAGGACGCCCAATTAAAGGTGCTTGCGCATCAAGTAACTTCTCCGCCTTCCAAGGAGTTTGTCCAGAAAGCGCATGCCGGGTATCTACCCTATATAAGCTTCCAGTATTTCTAATGGCACTTGTCGTATTCAAATATAAGGCATCGGTCTCGCCATCTAAATCCCAATCAGCCGCAGAAATACCGGTCACATAAGACACCGCTTCTTTCAGGCCAATAAACCTAGGCTGTAATTGCGTTCGCTTTGATTGGATATCCTGTAAATTAAACATATACATTCCAGCAGAACGTGTTGAACTAAGCTCACGAACAGAATCAGGGTCAAGGTCGGTTCCTGTACCAAGCACCAAACTCCATTCCAACACTCCTTGCTGATTCTTTTTAGTCATCACGGTAGCTAAGCTAATAGCACTGCCACTATTATTTACGCTTAGTTCTGCTATTAGCTTTGGTGCTTGTTCAGCATCGGTAATATCAAACACTAAATAGGCTGAACTGCCTAAGCCAACACCAACAACCATTAAGGTTCCCCAACCATCTGGATGAGCTTTCTGGCTAATATGATGGCCGTCTTGATCTGTAAACAATCTATCTTTCTGACCACGAAGCCCACTCTTAGTAAAGACTTTTGCATCAAATATATACGGTGTTTGAGGGGATAAATTCAGGTGATGCTGAGTAGAAAGTCCGTAATACTTATTACTTATTTCACTCAAATAGGGTAAAACAGCAGAAGGAACAAAAGACCATATTTCTTGCCCTAAGGACCATTGGTTACCGTTATCTGGCGAGTCTTTTAGTTGCTCAGCTTTAGGGTCAAACCAACCTGCATTGAAGCTATGTAACATGCCAGCGTTAGTGCCAAGAAATACCTGAGAGCGCCTATTTTGATACTGTTTTACAAATTTTTGATAGCTTAGATCATTATATAATAAGTGATAGTTTGACGATGGTTTGCCTACGACAACAGGTGCGCTATTCGCGGTGTCACCCAGTAAAAAAGCTTGCTGCTCAATATGGCGTTGCCTGAGTTCCTCTTGATCTTGCCCTCGGAAATAAGAGATCATTTTATTAGCCTCTTGTTGCGTGCTGAGATTCATCCATTCTGGTTTGACGGGATAGTTGCCAGTAGTGTTTTCAGGTTCAACAAAATCGTATTCAGTCTGACCAATGTGCGTGCGTATATATCGCTTAGTATCGCCGCTTTGAAAGGGTGACCGCTGCCTATTAATGCTTGCTTGAGGCACTTTATTTAAGAAGTCTGAGGCTTGCCACAAATACCCAATATCTTTTTCAAAGTATGGATAATTTAGAGCATTGCAGTTTTCTTCTGTGCTCGGCTTTGTCAGAAGCCGTATCCGAAGCAGTTTATCTTTTTCATCAAAGCAAGAAGACACTAAAGGGTCTTCTTGGAAAGTGCCGAGCTTTCTATCGCCATTATCACTGCGTAAGCGGCCTTGCTTATCGACCAATGCCGCTCTTAAATCACCCAACCAATGCAGATCTTGCTTAGCTTCCTTTAAAGAGTACTTATATAAGGATTGATAAATTACTCCGGTCTTATCAGGAAAAGATGCCATATCTGCACCTGATATTTGGTATGAACTTTCAGCATAATCACCGGACAATACTGTAAACATGGATGCCATTAACTTATCAGCAGTATGCAAATTAAAACTATTATGAGCTTTATTAACATCCTTATCAGAAGCTATTAACCTAAAGTATGTAAGTGCCTGCTTTCCTACTAAACCATTCTGGCAGTCATCTAATACATTTTCATTTGTTATAAGCTGTGAGTAATCAGAACTCGAAGATAGCGACAAATAAACATATCGCTGGCACACCTCGTTTTGACGTTCAGAACCTTTATCATTTAATGAACGCAGCTTTATTTCTTCAAGCGCTCTCCGAAAAGCGACCAAAGGATCATATTGACTCGCTTGGTCTTTACTCAAGTCATTCTCTGACCAATTCGTTAAATAAGAAGGAAGCTTTTTAGACTCACCGAAAATAAATTCATCTCGAGTTTGGGCATAGAAATATAGATTTATATTTTTAGTCAGTAAGTCCAACAGACCTTTATGAGGACGAGGATTTTTTAAACGAAGCTGAAAGCGCTTTCCTTGGTATTGGAGATACCCGCCATCAACGGTAATGGGTACTGCATTTGGAATGGGTGAATAAGATAGACTCTTAGCATCATGTAAGATTAGTTTTTGCTTTGATGAATCCAGTGATATAAATTCATCTTTGCCAAGATTGGTTGAATACTTTTTCTCTCGAGTGCCTAATAATAGATAGCGCGTCATATCAATCTGACGCATTAACAACCAGTTTAGAAATCTGCCATCCCAAGCACCATTTTGACCCAGTTTTAATTCATTATCTTCTTCGAAATAGTGAGTATCTGAATGATATCGATAC
>CAXBKC010000071.1:0-11767 GCA_963975615.1 uncultured Oleiphilus sp. | reverse complement strand
TGCTCAAAAGGTTCAGTTCACAGGAAATTACTACGATATGCCGGCCGTATATCAATTAGCCGACATTGTTATTTCTGCATCTATTAAACCCGAATCATTTGGTCGAACGGCATGCGAAGCCCAAGCAATGGGCTGTATTGTAATTGCAACTAAGCATGGTGGTAGCCTAGAAACGATTTCACCCGCGCAGCAACAATTTATGTGCGAGGTAAAAGACAGCGAGTCGATGGCTAAGTCTATTAAAAAAGCACTCAATTATTGCGATGACAAAAAACAGACCGATCGTTCAAAGATTGCTGAGTCTTCTCGTACTTACATTGAAGAAAACTTTTCTCTTAATAAGATGTGTGGTGATACGATAGCGCTCTATCAAGAGCTTACTTCAAAAGATGCAGGTCAACGATGACTCAAATCCTAACAAAACAAGAACACCCTTATTTCTGGCAGTTTGATCAGAGCTGCTTTGACGATATATCAGAAAAGTATTTCACTGCTGAATACTGGCAAGCTAACAATTTAGTTATTGGGCAAGAATGCGGCAGGGGCACAACTTGGTTTGTTGAGCATGAAGGAGCTAAATTAGTACTCAGACATTACATGCGCGGTGGCATGATGCGCCACCTAAGTCGTGACCATTACAAATTCAGCGCATACAACAGCACTCGTTCGATTGTAGAGTTCAATATATTACACGCGCTTTTAAAGAAAAATCTTCCTGTTCCAACTCCCGCAGCAGCCCAAGTAATCAAGCGTGGCTTATTCTATAGAGCGGACTTATTAACCCATAAAATACCGGACGCCCAAGATTTAATTCAGATTTTACGGCAAGCCCAAAGCGCTACTTTTTATCAGCAGCTGGGAAAAATGATTGCGATCTTCCACCGACAAGGTGTATACCATGCGGACTTGAACATTCAGAATATTCTTCAGGATAAAGATGGTAAATTTTGGCTTATTGATTTCGATCGCGCACGGATACTAACTCCTCAAAAGAAGTGGCAAGAAGCAACCCTTAACAGACTAAAACGTAGTTTTGAAAAAGAACGCTCGCGCTTTGATATTAAATGGTCCGAGTCAGACTGGACTGCTTTAATGCAAGGTTACCAGAGTTAATTACTACTCAAAGTTAACGCCAATGCTCTTTTACCCATTCAGAAGCCTGAACCCGTTTATACCAACGCTTATACCAAGGTAGTGTTTTACCCCACTGCCCCTTAATTGCATCAGGTGGATTTGGCCTGCCATGAAAAACAACAATTTTTGCATGCTTAGGCTCTTTAACCTTTGCCGAAAAGAAACGGGCAAAACCGCTGGGCATGCAATGTTTTTTGAAACTAATGCACCACTCTTCAGGAAAATAATCGAAGCGCTCTTTTCCTAAATAGCCGGTAATATAAGCCTGCTCTGTTCGGTACTCTTTCAGTACTTTAATTGGATCATTGAGATAATGTTCCAATAAGATGGCATCGTTACCAGAATTAAAACAAATAACAGAAGCCTGCCCGACTAACTGACCTGGCTGGTACCAGTTTTCAATGATTGCGAGCTTATCTGAGAATGAAAAAAAACAATCGATGTTACTCATAATCACGACATCCAAATCAAGAAAAAGCACCTTACCTATTATCTCAGCCAAGCCATTCTGAAATAGTGCAAGTTTACGCCAAGCCTGACAATACCGAGCGTATTCCCAAGGTGGCTCTTCAAATTCAGGAAGTGGCCAAACCTCAACTTCAGAGCGGATATTTTGGCTATTTTCTGTTAGACAAATAAACCGCAAAGGCCGGGTAATATTTCTGCTCACCATTGAATAAAGATTATTTACATAATCTGGTGAGTAGGCCTCACCCCATTTCAAACAAACAACATTCACCGCTTCCATTAGGACGTATACACCTTCTTACCATTATGTTCTGCACCTTTAAAGCGCTTATATTCCCACTGATATTGCTCTGGATGGCTTTCGATACACGCCTCTATTGACCGATTCAAAGCTGTAATAGAGGTAAGCAAGTCCTCACTATATATTTCAGGATCAGCAGGTTTAAATACCATATCGAAGCCTTCGCCATTGGGACGCCTGATCGCACACAAACTAACCACCTCACACTGAGTTCGATCAATTAAGCGCGACACTAGTTTTACGGTATTTGCTTCAACCCCCATAAAGGGGGCAAACATGCCTCCCGTCCCACCAGGGACCTGATCCGGCAATATGCCGACCATGCCTTGCTTAGATAGAATGGAAAAAAGTCTGATAACACCACGTTTATTAGTAGGCACCAGTTCAGAACCATGCCGCCCTCTTACTGACGACATGTAGTCTTCTAAGGCTTTAATTTTTGGGGGCTTATAAAGTGCAGCCATTGGGCGAAGCGTGGAAAGGTACAGTCCGACCATTTCCCAATTACCATGATGTGGCGCTAACACGATGGCACCTTTGCCTTTATCAAAGATAGCATCAAGGTGCTCTTTACCTTCAACAGACCGAATCAAATCTAGTGTCTTTTCTGTTGGCCACTCCCAGACCACACCAAATTCAGAAAATAGCTTTCCGGTTTCCATCAAGCTTTTTTTAGTTAAGGCTTGCTGCTCATCATGAGATAGATTCGGATAACAAAGTTGTATATTTTCGATGGTAACACGTGTGGTTCGGGAATCGCCCCACCAAAGTATTCGCCCAATCAATGAGCCTAAACGCTGTGCATGTTTAAGACTGAAACAGGCAAGTAGTTTTAAGGCCCAGATCACAAGTTTGGCTTTGAATGCATCCATTAAATAATCATCACGTAAAAAGAAACTTAGTTTAGTTGATTGCTATGTTAAAATCAGCCTCATTAATCAAGGCTTTTGATATTTAAAATCTCAGCTTCGATATCATTTATTCATTTTATACAGTGATTATTATGAAAGTTATGCTTATTCTGGCATCAAGTGGCCCGACTATTGGCGGCATGGAACTTCAAGCAGCACAGCAAGCAGAAGAGTTAAGTAAAATACCCAATACTGAAGTCAGCATAATTGCTGCCGACTGCTTTGATCTGCTGTTCCCTAATAGCGTACATCACTACCCTGCAAAAATGACGAGAAGTCGTAGAAATGTTTTATTATTAGCCTCGTTACTTAAAGCAATCAACGCTTTCTCTCCAGACATTATTCACGCTCATGGCCATAAAGCAGCTTCATTACTATCTTCACTCAAGCCATTTATTCGAAAAAATATCAAACTGGTAGCGACGGCCCATAATGTGAAACGTAACAATAAACAACTTATCAAAATGGATGAGGTTTTTGTTGTCAGCAAGGGAATTGCCAAAGCTGTTTCACCCTTAAAAAGTCATGTTGTATTAAATGGCATTAAACCTCATCAAGCCGGTAAGCTTTCCAAAGAATCTTTTTGTCAAAGCATGGGCTTAGATCCATCCTTACCCCTTATTTTAGGGGTCGGCAGGCTCGTTCAAACCAAAAGATTTGAATACCTGTTAAATGCGGCGAAAGGTTTAAATGCAAATATAGTGATCTGCGGTGACGGCCCAGAATACAATGACCTGGAACAGTTAACGTCTCATAATTGTGTACTGGCGGGTCACCGAAAAGATATTCGTGACCTTTTATTTGTAGCTGATTTTATGGTGATTAGTGCCGACAGAGATGGCTTCAGCCTAGCATTAATTGAAGCCTTACACAGCGGTTTGCCTGTTCTCTCAACTGCCGTGCCAGGGGCCGAAGACCTACTTCCAGAGGAATGTTTAATTCGGAACATAGAAACGCGTGCTTTTCATGAATTCCTTCAAAATCACCTAAAAAACCTGGGACAACTTCGTAAGATACAGCAACCCTTATTCGAGTTTGTAAGAAACGAACTCCATATATCACAAGTTGCTGGTCGTACACACTCCCTATATAAAAGCCTACTCAATGAATCGACCACAGCATGATCAATTTTAAAGGCACTTCAAACAAAGCCTTATTCCTAGATCGGGACGGTGTTATCAACATTAATCATGGCTATGTTTTTCGTAGAGAAGAGTTTGATTTTATTGATGGGATTTTTGAGCTGGCACTGAAAGCCAGAGATGCCGGTTATATTATTGTGATTGTCACCAATCAGTCTGGTATTGCTCGCAACTATTATAGCGAGAAAAATTTTCGAGAATTAAGCTCTTGGCTAGAGAATCAATTCTGGCAAAAAGGCATTAAAATTCAACAGACCCTTCATTGCCCTCATCACCCAAAGTTCTCGCATAATTGCACTTGTCGAAAACCTAAAACAGGCATGATTACCAAAGCTATGCGCCGCTTTAACATAAACTTGAAGCAATCGATTATGGTCGGCGATAGCCTATCTGATATGCGCTGCGCTCAGAACGCGAAAATCAAAACGCGAGTTTATCTCAATCCTCAGCTTTCACGCCTAAAAGGCAAACTCATTAAACCTAGTCACAAGCCCTACTTCCAAGCTCGTGATTTGAAAAGTATCATTAAGTTAATCACATAAAAAAAGCCCCACAGCGTAACTGAGAGGCTTTATGCAGTACAAAAATAGTTAAACCAAGCTTAACCAGTTTTGTCTGGCTGGATTACGTCCCTTAACAGCATCGAAATACATCGCTTGGAACTTTTCCGTTAAAGGCCCACGCACACCGGTTCCGATAGCTCGACCGTCTAATTCGCGGATAGGCAACACTTCTGCTGCAGTACCCGTAAAGAAGGCTTCATCAGCAATATACACTTCGTCACGGGTAATACGCTTTTCGCGAACCTCAATACCTAATTCTTCTGCAAATGTAAAAATGGTCTTACGAGTAATGCCATCCAAACACGACGTTAATTCTGGCGTAAACATAATCCCATCACGAATAATCGCTTTACACATACTGATATTGACGTGATGACGGGTATACGAAGAAGTTCGAACCTTAATGCCTTTCTCTTTCGCTTCTGGCGACATATAAGAAGGCCATGACCATGCCGCAACAATTACGTGTGCTTGCAAGTTATCCGCTCTTAAACCCATACCTTCCGATCCATAAAATACCATCGGGCGTAAATAAGCTTCATGTAGGTTATTCGCTTTTACTACGGCTTTTTGAGCTTCATTGATCGTATCTTTATCAAAAGGCATTGGCATACGCATAATATGAGCTGAACGAAAAAGCCTATCAGTATGTTCACGCATTTTGAAAATAGCAGGACCTTTATCGGTTTCGTAAGCTCTGACACCTTCAAATACACCCATACCATAATGCAGAGTATGCGTTAATACATGAACTTTGGCATCGCGCCAAGGCACCATTTCGCCATCAAACCAAATTAGACCATCTCTATCTGACATGGACATAACAACACGCTCCTTAAAATTCAAGACAAAAAAACTGCCCGCATTCTAACACTATTTTTTAATTCTGTTACTCAAAAATACGCCCAAAGCCTGACAAAAGCATTAAGCTGCCAGCTAAAGCCCCCTTAATTAAAAATTTTCTGCCAAGTTGACTCTACAATAGAGGTAATCTCTAGAAACTCTTTAATTTCAGTTTTATCATCAGCATCTGCCAAGCTATTTCGGTGCAAAGCAGAGCGCAATTCTCGGTAAGCGGATTCAAGCGGTTTAAGATCGACATTAGCAAAGCACTTTTCGGCACTTAAGGATTCTAAAATACGAATATTATCAGTCCATTTATAAAGTAAAGGGTGAGCAGAAGAAAATGCCAAGACCGCATACTGACTAATAAACTCAATATCGATCAAACCACCATTACCTTGTTTGATATCAAGCTCTTTAGCATTGGCTTTCATCTTTTCACGCATCGTAATTACTTCTTGGCGCAGCGTTTTATTATCCCTTGGCTTTGTCAGAATATCTATTCGAACTTTATCGAACTTGGCAACCAAGCGTTCATCACCCACAATCGCTCTTGCGCGCACCAACGCTTGGTGCTCCCAAGTCCAAGCATCTTGATGTTGATACTTTTCGAAGGCAGAAATAGAAGCTACTAGCATGCCAGAGTTACCAGATGGCCGAAGGCGCATATCAGTTTCGTACAAGGCACCTTGTGTTGTCTGAGCACTCAATAGTTGAATGATTTTCTGACCTAAACGCATGTAAAAAGTTTGGTTATTTATGCTTCTGTCACCATGAGTCATGCCATAATCATCGGCATCATAAAGAAAAACCATGTCCAAGTCAGAACCATAACTTAATTCGATCCCGCCTAACTTGCCGTAACCAATAATAGCAAAGCCCTGCCCAACTAAACTGGCACCGATATTATCTTCAATATTATCGATACTTAACTTACTCGCAGGCAAACCATGCTTCAGAACCATGTTTCGCCAGGCGATAGTAACTGACTGAGTTAATAAACTTTCAGCTAGCCAAGTTAAGTAATCGCTCACTTTCATCAAGGGAAGGTGGCCGCCAATTTCTGATGCAGCAACACGTAACATATGAGACTGTTTAAATGTTCTTAAGCAGTTCATCTGCGCCTCTAGGTCATCTTCAGGAATACGCAATAATTGCTGGCGCAATTCATCATCTAACTCTGTTTTATTAGGCGGCTGGAACAAGGTGCGAGGATCGAGCAATTCATCCAGAATAACGGGGCTTTTAGCAATGTGCTCAGAAATCCATGGGCTTTCTGAGCACAAAAAGCACAATTGCTTTAAGGCACCTAAATTCTCATAGAGCAACACAAAATAAACAGTCCGCCCCATAATTTTTCGCACTAAGCCCAACACGCGCTCCAGCGTTCTTGAAGGCGACTTAGTCTGAGATACAAATTGCAGCAGAACAGGCAAAAAAGTTTCGAAACGCTGACGTGCCTCAACCGACATTAAAGAATACAAACGGTGCTCTTTAAGTTTCATGAGCTCATTAAAGCTAGATTCTGCTTGCTCAAAATTGAGCGATTTTAATGCATCTATCCATACATCACTGCTCGCTTGAGATTGCCACAAAATCCGAATATCCGGCCCATCCAATTCGGTATTCACTTCAGAATCAGAGTCTGGGTCAGCAAGGAAATCCTCGAAGAACTGATTAACTGCATTACGATGCTGATTTAATACCGGCTCAAGTTGATGCCAACTTTCAAAACCCATTGACCATGAAACTCGATCTCGCTCTTCCTCTGTCGGAGGAATAAGCTGGGTTTGTTTATCAGCAAGACTCTGGATTGCATGTTCAAGGTTTCGTAGAAACACATAACTATCAATTAGTTTTTCGACCCACTCAGCCGGCAAATATTCCTTTTCTTTTAAGAGCTGATAAATAGTCATTAAACCTGTTTGCTGAAGACTAATGTCGCGACCGCCATAAATTAATTGGCAAGCCTGAGCAATAAATTCAATCTCTCTTATACCTCCCTTGCCAAGTTTAATATTTTGATTACCACCCTTTCGGTGAACTTCTGACGTAATAAGCCGTTTCATGTCTCGCAAAGCTTGAATCGATGAGAAATCAGCATATTTACGATAGACAAAAGGCTGTATCAACTTCATTAATCTTGCAGACTGATTAGGAAAGTCATTCTCATTAACTATGCGGGCCTTGATCATGGCATAGCGTTCCCACTCTCGGCCTTGGGTGTAATAGTAATCTTCAAAGGAGGAAAAATTTAAAGCTAACGCACCACTATCTCCATAAGGCCTTAGCCTCATATCTACTCTAAAAACAAAGCCGTCTGCGTTGATATGATCAAGCGCATGAATCAGCTTTTGACCGAGACGCGTAAAAAATAGCTGATTATCTATCGGCTTTTCCAAATGATTGGTTTCGCCCGATTCTGGATAAGCAAAAATAAGATCGATATCAGAGGAAACATTTAGCTCTTTCGCGCCATGCTTGCCCATAGCCATGATCAACATATACTGCTGCTCAGCAAGCTTACCCTCTTTAGGCCGGGACATGGGGATACCATGTTTTTTAGTTAACAAGCTATATAAGTGATTTAAGGTTACTACCACCGAGGCATCGGCTAAGGCCGAGACATCAGCTAAGGTTTCTTTCAAGTCAGCCAATTGCAAAATATCTCTTGCCATCAAACGCATCATTTCTTGGCGCCGAAAATCTCTAAGCACCTTCATCAAACCTGCTTCGTCATCGACCGCTAAGATCCCACGTTCAAGCTTCTGAAAGTAATATAGTTCACTGAGCTGACAATAAAGCGGTGAATCAGCTTCTGCCCAGCTTTTTACTGTTTCAGGGGCATAAATACAGCTTTCCCTTATATAATCACTTCGTGCCCAGCTTTTTATGAGATCTTCAATAAACTCATTTGTCCCTGGTAAAGCCGCTGAATAATCGTTCTGATTAAAGGAAAGCCCATTTGTTTGGAAATACTCAACCAAGGCCTTAATGCTATTTTTGATGGGCGATTGAAGGTATGCGGGGTATGAATTAACCAGAAGTTCCAACTTATTGCTTAACGTCATGAGCTCTCTCTTAATCTATTTATTTACTACCTTAAGGTTTATTCAAAAATTACTTAAGCAAATGATTTAAATAATTTAAAACCCCTTTCTGCTTTGCTGGTATCAGACGCGAGTAAAGGCAGGTGTTTTTTTAATTGCCCAGACAGAGATTTAAGATCATCTTGATTGCCACGCTTAAGCTCTAACTCTATTTCATGAATTTTTTCTTGCTTACCACCCGAGATAATACGCCCCCAGTCCAAAACTAGCTCTACAGTACTTTCCCCCCAATTAATATTGGCTAGATATCGAGTGAAGTTCGTTTCAAATACTGCCACCAAATTATCCAAGCCAACTTCCTTTGGCCATGCATCACATTGCTGAAGCTCATCAAGGTTTAGGCTATTCCCAGGAAGAACCCATTCCCACTCACCACGCTGACTCAAGCCATTAACAGAGTGCCCTGCCGTTTTAAATGTTTGAATAAACACATTCTTTCCCTGTTCATTGCTCTTTTCACGAATTCGCAACGCAACTTTGTGCTTATTCAATAAAAAATCAGGCGTATCAAAATATGTATTTTGTAATACTTTTTCTGAGATCTCGCACTCACAACCAAGACGCTTCAATACTACCTCTAAATTGTTTATTTGAGGCTCACTAAAGCCTTTTTTGAAGGCGAGCTTTATTTCAATTTCTGTTGCCATCCGGTATTCCTCATTCGTCACTACCAAGCACTAGTTTACACGTGCATGTTATATTAAAAACAGGGGCATAAATTAATACCTCTTATCAAACTATTCAAATTGAAGCAGGGATAGGTACAAAATATTAAATATTTAACGAAGGTTTATTGAGGGGGAATTGAAGCACATAACCTTAATTTTGGCGCGAACATAACTCTAAACATACCAAAAAAGAGAATATAAAAGACCAGTGACATCATAGATTTTCGGCCTGATCCCGACAGGATTCTTGTTTCAATTCAATTTCAACGGTGGTATGGGCTAAAGTATATTGCTCAAGCGCCCTGAAAATGGACTGCTTGATGGTGAAGTATTGATTGGCGCTAAAACTTTCATTTTGATCAATCACGATATGAGCCGTCAGTACGTGCTTTTCACCATCCAGCGACCAGAGATGCTGATGATGGACCTCTCTAACGCCATCAACACCAAGTAATGATCGTTCGATTTTGTCGTGAAGGCCTTTATCAGGTACCGCCTGAAAAAACAGTTTCCCGGTCACCCAAAGGTTTCGTAGCACATTGAATAGAATGAATAATGTGAAGCCCACTGACAAAAGAGGGTCAAGAATAGGCCAATTGAAAAATTGTAATACGATAGCAACAACCAGCACCGCCACCCAACCTAGTACATCCTCTAATAAATGCCAATTTAATATCCTTTCGTTGAGGGTAGTCCCCTTACTCAGACGATATGCCGCAAAGCCATTTACAGTAACGCCAAGGATAGCCAATGCGATCATCCCTTCAGTCACCGGCATAAGCGGATCAGCCAGCCGAGGAATGGCCTCGCTTAGTACCCACAATGACCCGGCTATCAAGACTAAACCGTTTACCAAGGCACCAAACAGAGACAAACGTCGATATCCATAGGTGAACTCCTTATCTGCTGATTTACGTCCCAGTCGATTCAACAACCAAGCACTACCGATAGACAAACTGTCACCAAGATCATGTACCGCATCCGCCATGATGGCCGTACTGTTAGTCAGCACGCCACCGATAAACTCTATGATGGTGAAGCCAACATTTAGAAAGAATGCCGTTGCTATTCGCTTTTCGCTTGCATCGTGATGATGCGAATGTTTGTGCTGATGCATAACCATCCTTTAATGTTGATTGCGGTGTCTGTCAGCAACTTATTGCCATGACAGACACCGTTATGACATGCCTTATGCCATGTCTTTTAACTTGCCTTTTGAAAATCTGGCAAACAAAACAGGTAAGACGAACAGAGTTAAAAAAGTGGCTGTTACCAGACCACCGACGATGACACTCGCCAAGGGCTTTTGTATTTCTGCACCTACGCCATTAGAGAGCAACATGGGAATCAAGCCTAGCGCCGAGGTCATTGCGGTCATCAACACAGGTCTCAGCCTTGACACTGCCCCTTCAAATACGGCATCCGCCACGGCCAAGCCGTCAGCAATCCGTAAATTGATACTTTCCACCATCACCACACCATTTAGCACCGCCACGCCGAATAAGGTGATAAAACCCACTGAGCTTGGCACTGATAAATATTGATCTGAAATCCACAGTGAAAATACCCCCCCAATAACAGCCAATGGCACGTTAACCAAAATCAGCATAGCTTGGCCAACAGATCCAAAGGCAAAATAAAGCAGCAAGGCAATTAGTCCAAGTGAGACCGGTACCACCAAAGATAATCGCTTTTGTGCTCGCTGCTGGTTTTCGAACTGGCCGCCAATATCAACAGAATAGCCGGTTGGAAGATCCACTTGTTCTGCAATCGCCTGGCGAATATCCGCAACCACGCTCCCCATATCACGCCCTTGGACATTGGCCTGAATAACAACTCTGCGTTGAACGTCATCACGCCTTACCTGCGGCGGACCAGAAGAAATCGTGACTTCAGCCACATCACCGAGTCGGACTTGACGAAAACGCTCATCTAGCCGCACGTAGATATCATAACGTTCGTTGCCATTTATGATTTGCCCTGCACTGGCGCCACCAAGACCTTCGCTAACCAACTCCATCACATCGCCAACGGCAAGACCATAACGAGATAAAGCCCTTCTGTCTGGTTTCACCACCAACTGAGATTCACCTGCAATTTGCTCCATGGCAACATCACGCGCACCGTCTATCTCCTTAACGACTGCCTCAATCACCTGGCCTTGTTCAGCCAACACATTGAGATCCGGCCCGAAAAGTTTAATGGCAAGTTGCGCTTTTACACCAGACAATAACTCATCCACACGGGTGGCAATGGGTTGCGAGAAATTAAGTAACAAGCCCGGATATTGCTCTAATTTCTGTTCCATCAGTGATTGCAATTCTAAACGGTTGTCTGCACTGGACCATTCAGGAACCGGCTTGAGACCAATATAAATCTCGATATTGTTGACCGGCTCAGGATCACCACCAATTTCAGCCCGACCAATACGTGAAAGCGCATACCTCACTTCGGGAAATTCCATCAGCATAGCTTCGAGCTTAGGTGCAACGCTAAGTGCGGTATCCAAGCTAGAAGAAGGCGCAAGTGTCACCCTCAAGTTAATAGTGCCTTCTTCCAGCTCAGGCACAAACTCAGTACCTAAACGTGGCAGCACCAGCGCTGCAGCGATGACCAACACAGCAGTA
>CAXBKC010000070.1:0-12001 GCA_963975615.1 uncultured Oleiphilus sp. | reverse complement strand
CCTGAATAATTTCGTTGTGATTGCCCCGTAATTTTTGAACCGCTTTTTTAATATACTTCGAGCGCATTGGATATAAGGCTGAAAAACCTAGATCTTCTAACTCCACTCGAATACTGTTAATACCTAAACGGTTAGCTATTGGGGCATATATATCAAGTGTTTCTGTCGCAATTCGGCGCCGCTTTTCATAATGGAGCGGCCCTAAAGTGCGCATATTATGAAGCCTGTCGGCAAGCTTTACCAAAATAACACGAATATCCTTAGCCATCGCCAAGGTCATTTTTTGGAAGTTATAAGCTTGCGCTTCTGCTTTTGACTTAAATTCAATCTGCGTTAGCTTGCTGACGCCATCAACTAATTCGGCTACTGCAGAACCGAAGTGTTCTGTTAATTGTTCTTTCGTGGCGACTGTATCCTCAATCACATCATGTAGCAGTGCCGCCATGAGCGTCTCATGATCCATGTGAAGCCCGGCAAGAATCTTGGCAACTGCAACAGGGTGGACAATGTAAGGTTCGCCACTACGACGGAATTGGCCTTCATGAGCATCTTTAGCATACTGATAGGCGCGCATAATCTTTTCGATTTGGCTGTCGTCTAAATAGCTTTTAAGTACAACTGCTAAAGTTTCCATGGAGTTCTAGTCTTTACCATTCGCTAATAAGGGTTATTGGTCATTAAGAGTTATTGCAAGAATTTGAAGCAAAAAAAAAGCTGAACGGATATCATTCAGCTTTCCCGACTCTCACTATATTAAGGGTGTGAGAGATTGATTTTCAAGTACTATTTTAGTTCACAAAGAACTTGAAGTACTTTGATGGAGATATTTAGAGCAAATCTTGTTGCTTGATTACATCATAATCGATCAATCCAGCTGCAATTTCACGTAGAGCAACAACAGTTGGCTTATCATTTTCCCAATCAACAAACGGCTCTTTTCCACCATTAGCAAGTTGACGCGCACGCTTTGTTGATAACATTACTAATTCAAAACGGTTTTCAACATGTTCTAGACAATCTTCAACGGTCACTCTAGCCATTAAATTTTTACCCCTGGGCAAGATGGAAAATGACCGGCGATTTTACGAGAACTGGGTCAAGAAAACAATAGCCCAGCCAAGATATTTCCATTACGCAGTTTTTGTTGGTCCGTTACTAAGCGCTGCGCTCTGAATATGCTGACTAAATCGGCCAGTGCCACATCAAAATCATCGTTGATGACTAGGTAATCATATTCGCCATAGTGGCTACTTTCTGACTCAGCTTCTGACATACGCAGTTCAATAATATCTTCTGAGTCCTGGCCCCGACCCATTAAGCGACTCCGTAGCGCTTCTTTTGACGGTGGCAGGATAAATATACTCATCGCATTAAGCATAATTTTTCTAACTTGCTGAGCGCCTTGCCAGTCAATTTCCAAAATGACATCCTGTCCCGCAGCTAAGCGCGACTCTATCCAAGCCCGCGATGTGCCATAGTAGTTATCAAATACTTTTGCATGCTCTAAAAAAGCACCTTCCGAGATGAGCTGCTCAAATGCCTGCACATCAACAAAATGATAATTGATACCATCTTGCTCACCCGGTCTTGATTTACGTGTTGTGTGCGAAATAGAAACTTCAATAGCAGAATCTGCTTTCAATAAAGCGGCTACCAAGCTGGTCTTACCTGCGCCAGATGGCGCAGAAATAATATATAGTCGCCCTTGATGGGCAAATGTGGACTGATTTTGAGACACGAGCTGAAGTATCCTATTCCAAAAAAGTTATCTTTACGTTCTAATGTGCCATTATGCTTTTTTTATTGATAAATAATAAGTCCGGGCATTGAATCGTGAGTCACTATTGTCATTTTCATCCAATTTCTCAAGCCAAGTGGCGCTGCAGTAAATGTACGCGATTCTATGATAATGCTTGTGTGCCTTCAGCAAATGAGAAACAGCAGCATGGCCAATGTCCATTTTGTGAATTGCCCCTAACGTACCTCCCAGCAGAAATCACTTCGAGCAACACTAACTTCTATCCACTTAAAGAACTTGTAAGAGACTGCTTTACTAGCACTCACTTTTATTTATTTTGCGTCTCACTGAGCTTGGCTGGTCTTTCTAACTTATTTGATATAAATACCATTTTAAAAACGTTACTAAGTTTTTCAGCTGTATTTTTTATCAACCTTCATTTTGCACGTGAGGCTAGCTATCATTTTCACAGTAGCCAACAAACAGGAAGACGAAAATCCAGATTCAAAAATAAATTGAATAAATCTTCTCTTAGCATGCTTTCATCCTCGACTAGTGCTCAATTAACCTTGCTTAGCTTATTGCTTTTACTATTCCCAGCTTACTGCTTTTACTCATTAAACTGGTTCATCGGTCTGATTCTTGTTTTATTTGGAGGGATTTCTTTTCCTTTTTTAATTATTTTTTCATTGCATTCTTCCGATACGAATCATGAAGCTAGTCTTTCAAAATTATTTAAAGAGCTAAAACCTTTTTATTTTAAGTTAGCTGGCCAAAGCCTCAGTTTTTATTGGCTTGTTCTGTTCATCAGTGATTTAGCAAAATCATTGACGCCCTTCGCTATCGCTCTAGCTATTAGTATTTCAGTAAGTACGCTAGCCCTTTTCGTTATTCTTAATATTTGCGCTAAAGCATTCATATTAAGCTTGAGTAAAATCAATAGACAACAAAAAACACAATCTGGACCAAATGGGCCAACCTCAATTTATAGCCAAGACAAAATTTCTACCCTAGACATGGATATCGACCAAGCATTAAAAATAGGACAATACCAAGAAGTAGTCGCCCTGCTGGAAGATGCTCTTAAACGAAACGGCAATTCAAACCTAAGAAGACAGCAACTATTTTTACTCTTGAACGAACTACGCGATACTGAAAAGCTTACTCGTTATGCTGGGCTTTTTCTTTATTGGATGCTTGAACGAAACAAAATAAAAGATGCGAGTCAGTTTATTTATCAACTTAGGAAGAATGACCCAGCTTTTGTGCTACATGATCTGTCTCTAATAAGCCAACTGGCTAAAAAACTGTTCCGCGCTAAAAAATATACACTTGTTTTATGGTTAGCTGAAGATGGTAAAACTCGCTTTAAGCCTTGTGAAGAGTTGGCCAACCTTTACCTGACCGCGACTCAGGCACTCATTACTCACTTCAAAGACCTCAAAAAAGCCGAGGAGTATTTATTATTTATATTAAAGTCCTGTAGTGAGTACCCTAGTGCCGAGGCAGCCAAAGCGCTGCTAATTCATTTGCAGAACAATCAAAAGAAGAAGCAAGATTTAAGAGGCTAAGTCGGCAAGAGGCTCTTTTCTAAACTTTCATGGATCGCATTTAAAACAGCCCATTTTTTTCCACACCACTTTGGTGCTAATAAAATATCGTCTGAAGCTGTTCCCGATAACCTATGCACGACAATATCCTTCGGCATTTTTTTCAGCATTTGAACGACTAAATCAACATACTCTTCAAAAACAATAGGCGTGTATTCGCCCGCTTTCCATTCGCGTGCAAGCTGAGTCCCTTTAACAACATGAAGTGGATGCACTTTTATACCATCAGTACCTAAGTCCAGAACTTTTTCCATAGAAATCAACGTATCACTTAATAGCTCACCTGGCAGGCCTGCGATTAAATGGGTACAAACTTTTAAGCCTTTAGCTCGCGCGCGCAAACATGCATCTTCATATTCTTGCCAACCATGCCCCCGATTTACTCTCTCTAGGGATTTATCAAATGAGCTTTGCAGCCCTAATTCCAACCAAATAATAAAACCCTGTTGTTGATACTGAACTAAAAGGTCGAGCACTTGGTCGGGCACGCAATCTGGTCGAGTCCCGATAGATAGCCCAATAACCTCCTTAACCGCTAAGGCACGATCATAGAGCTTTTTTAGATTTTCAATTTCATCATAGGTATTGGTATAGGCCTGAAAATAAGCCAAATACTTTTGTGCACCGGTACGCCGCTTTATCACCGCCATACCTTGCGCTAACTGATGCTCGATTGAATCTGGATGCTTAGCGTTGGGGGAGAAAGACGCATTGTTGCAGAAAGTACAGCCGCCAATACCTTTCGTTCCATCTCGGTTCGGGCAAGTAAAGGCAGCATTGATAGATACTTTATGGACATGCTCGCCCACGGTCTGCTGCATATATTGGCCAAACGAAAGATAAGGTCTGGGTTCAATCAGCATGTGTTGAAAACCGAATATTGGTATGAACATCACCGCTAGCTATTTGCTCTGAGCTAACATAGGTCATACCCGGCTGTGCAAACCAATAACCGTTGCAGTCTTGGTTTTGTGTCGGTATTAAAGACTCTGCCTCGTTATTCTCAAAACGATACATAGCCTCTTTAAACTGCTGAATCACCTGAACAGTACCTTCTTTGCGCGGACTGATTCTTAATATATCAACACCAATATCAGCCATCTCCGGTATTTGATGTATTAGATTATAAATAGAGGCGGATTGGGTTTGGGTACCATTTAGATTAAACAGTGCCTGTTGTTCCTGACTATTAACTGTTAAACCTTCAGGAAATTTAATACAGCTAAATTCACATTTATCTTTTGGTAAGTCGAGATAACGTGCCGTAAAACAGCGAGCCGAATAGGCCAAGGGTAAATGTCCATAAGAAAACACTTCTGTTTCTATCGTCTCAAGAAAGCCCAGTTCTTGAGCTTCTCTCAAGATAGAACGTAAACAGCTTCTGGATAACTCAACTGGCATCACCCAGCGCATAGCGCCATTCTGCTTGAGTAATTTTAAGGTTTTCGCATTATAGATATTGATACTCGGCCCGCAAACAAAGGGTACTTTGCGCTCCGTTAAAAACTGCACTGCCGACATATCATTAGCTTCAACTTTGACAGGCGCATTATCGCAGAGTTTTTTTAGGCCATTCAGTTCAGAATCAGCCATGAGTAAAGCCAGGCTTGAAAGCACAATTTCCTTATCTGATGATAACTCTTTCGCTAATTCAAGCCACTCTGAAGTACTTAGCTCACGTCTTTTCGAGCAGACCGTTTCACCTAAATATATTGTATCGACAGCCGAGTCTTTCATCTCATTGTAGAAATCGTAAAGCGCTTGTTTTGGCCAGAAAAATAAATTTGGCCCTAGCGATAACTTCATCTATTCGTCCCGTATTGATTGATATTGATGATCGTAATAATGGATGACAGCTACTGCCAAGCGCGGGTGTAAGCACCCAATGTCGTCTGCGAACCTTCAGATACTTTTTCAAGCGGCTTCAACCATTGAGGTCTAACCTTGAAAGCATCAGGATTGCGCGCATATGAATCCAAAGCCTTGCGCCAAACAGACACAACCTGCTCAACATAAGCAGGGCTCCGCTGACGGCCTTCAATTTTAACCGCTTTGATGCCAATACGATGTAAGTCAGGAATCAAGCCGATGGTATTCAAACTGGTAGGCTCTTCGAGGGCATGGTAGGTTCGATCATTGACTTGAAATCGGCCTTTACACAAGGTTGGGTAGCCTGCTTTTTCACCTTTTTGGTAACGATCAATCAAGACATCATTCAGCCTAGATTCCAAACCTTGTGGCGTTTCTTCCCATCGAACAAACTGAGCAGGAGAGCAGGCTCCACAGGTATTTGGGGATTGATCAGTCATATAAGAAGAAAGATAACAACGCCTTTCAGCCATAATACAGAGCGAACCAAAAGCAAATACTTCAAGCTCTACCGGTGACTTTTCAGCAACTTGTGCGACTTGCTTTAGTGACAATACTCTCGGCAGAACTGCACGCTTAATATTGAAGTTATTTTTGTAAAATAAGAGCGAAGCATGATTCGTGCCCGAGCCCTGAACAGAAAGGTGTAAATTTAAATTCGGATGGCGTTGGGTCGCGTAATCAAGAACCCCCATATCGGCACAAATTAAAGCATCGGCTTGAATATCGGCGGCCAAATCTACGGCATGCTGCCATTTATGAAAGCCATCTGGCTGAGCGTAGGTATTCACAGCAATAAATAATTTTACGCCTTTCGCTTTGGCATAATTTAAAGCTGACTGGACACCGTCTTCTTTGAAATTTAGGCCAGAAAAGTGACGGGCATTGGTTTCGTCTTTTAAGCCTAAATACACAGCAGATGCTCCGCTATCTACAGCTTTTTTAAATGCAGGAAGGCTTCCGGCAGGACATACTAATTCCATAAACACTCCTCTAATATATGTTTAGCGAGGGTTTATTCATCAATCAAAGCTCTCTGTTTAGCCATGCGCTTACTAAAAACATTAGGTATTAAGCAAAGCGCTACGTTTTTGATTCATGAAAACGGCGGACAGTTTGAACATCTTAGTGATCAGACTCTATTCCCTATCATGGGTATATTCAGAATTAGGCTGGTTATTTATAGTGCACTCTCTGCATTTATTCATTCAGGAGCAAGATCCGATGACGGCCAGTGAATCACGTTTTTCCTCATTCTCACTTCCAAATAGCCTGCTTCCTCCTAGCCCCAGAAGTGTTCTACATAAAGTTCCCGGCTTACTAGCAAAGCCATTTAGCAGTGCACCTTTTTTTGCACAAAGCTTTATACTTAAAAAAGTAATTACTCCTATATTCAGCCAATTAATGCTTAATACAGACCCTGAAGTATTTAAAGGTAGGCAGATTAAACTAACCATCAGTGATATCAATCTTGAATGTATCCTGACCGCAAACCAGAAGTTGGAACTTGAATTTAAAAAAGTAGGACGTACCGATGTCACCATACGTGGCAATCTGAAGAGCTTTATTTTACTTGCCTCGCAGAAAGAAGATCCGGACTACACCTTAAAAACCTACTTGATGCCTTCGACTGGGAAGGACTCACGCCCGAATATTTATTTGCGGTCAGAACCGCAGCCGAATACATGCAATTATTTTCTGAGTAGCTTCAGTTTGGACTTCACAACCCCCTATTTCCCTATGGTGGTAGTGATTATTAATGTGTGCGCTATACTATTAACGTTAGGCTGTTTTTTGTTAAGCGATGTCTTAGTGATTGTAAGACAGAAGTAAAACAAATTAGCCAGACCATTTCTTAGGAGAGCACACCCTGAATATCACAACACCTAATACAATTAATGCCACCGTTTCACCTCGCGGAAGCTTAGAAATCCTGTCTCAACTTGAAGTTGAACGCCTTAAACAAGTCGGTGAAAATGGCCTGTATACCCTGTTCCGACAATGCGCTTTAGCCATTCTGAATACCGGTACAGAAAATGATAATGCTAAATCGATTATGGAAGCCTATCCCGACTTCGAGATTGAAATCATTCAACAAGACCGAGGCATCAAGCTTAACTTGATCAATGCGCCTAGCAATGCCTTTGTTGATGGCGAAATGATTACTTCTTGTCGTGAAATGCTCTTTAGTGCCATGCGCGATATTGTCTATTCTGCCACCGAATGCCAGAGACTTGAGACTGAGTTGGACAACTCAGCTTATCTAACTGATTACGTATTTCATTTACTCAGAAATGCCAAAGCATTTAGAGCAGGTGAGCCACCAAACATTATCGTCTGCTGGGGCGGTCACTCTATTTCTGAGGAAGAGTATAAATATACAAAAGAAGTAGGCCACTCTCTTGGTTTACGTAAGTTAAATATTTGTACCGGCTGCGGCCCAGGGGCTATGAAAGGCCCGATGAAAGGTGCAACTATTTCTCATGCCAAACAACGCGTCACTAATTCACGTTTTTTGGGCATTACAGAACCGGGTATTATTACTGCTGAAGCCCCCAATCCTATTGTTAATGAATTAATCATATTGCCGGATATCGAAAAACGTTTAGAAGCCTTTGTGCGCATGGCCCACGGCATTATTATTTTTCCCGGCGGCGCCGGTACGGCAGAAGAATTACTCTACTTATTAGGTATCTTATTGGCTCCGGAAAATCAGGATTTGCCCTTCCCTGTGGTACTTACTGGGCCAAAATCGGCTGAAGCCTACTTTCAACAACTGCACCAATTTATTAGCGATTCCTTAGGCTTTGAGGCCCAGCAGAAATACACCATCATTTTGGATGATCCGGAGCAGGTAGCCAGACAAATGTATCTCGGTACACAGAAGATTCGAAAGCATAGACGCGAGGTCAATGATGCTTTCTTTTTTAATTGGAACTTGAAGATTAATCCAGACTTCCAACACCCTTTTGAGCCTTCACATGAAAATATGGCAAACCTTAAGTTAGACCCTGATCAACCTATTCATGAATTAGCAGCAAACTTAAGGCGTGCTTTTTCGGGGATTGTTGCAGGTAATGTAAAAGAATCAGGAATATGTGCTATTGAAAAATATGGGCCATACCAGTTAAAAGGTCATCCGCCATTGATGGAAGCATTAGATAAGTTACTAACTGCATTTGTAGAACAGAAGCGTATGAAGTTACCAGGTAGTGAGTACTTACCTTGCTATGAGATCACTAAATAGTTAACCCTGATCGTACCCTCCCCTTGGCAGGAGAGGGTGTTAATCGATGTAAATTAAATACCTTCGACATTGGTATTTACTTCTACATCCTCAAAAAGTAGTTTAAAAGTATCTACTGTATCCTCAATAGAAGCTTCAATTTCATTAACAGCTTGGCCAGAAGATTCAATTAAAGCTTGTTCTTTTTGCTTTAAAGTCTCTCGGAAATCTAATAGCTTTTGATATTTCTTTTCTGTCTCGGCTTTCAGCTCATCGGGCAAACCTTTTACTCGGTGCTCAAGACGATCTAATTTGTAATCCCATTCTTCTAGCGTTTGTGCAAGCTTATTAATTTTGGCTTTATGAGATGACATTTCATCCTCCTTTAAGGTGAATCATTCCCTTGCAGAATATGCTTTAAAATGGAATTTATCATTGACTCAAATCAACTAATCAGCAATCTATTAAATTAGAGAGCCTGACTGGCTCTATTTCGCTTTCAGTATAAACAACACTATAATTATTTCAGTCTTTCAACAGATTGCCGTTACTATGTTATAAAAGGGATAAATTAAACTAGTGAGCGAAGCCATGCCTGTTTTTTTTGTACATGATGTTAACCATGGAATTATGAAGCCTCTGGACAGGAAGTTCAGAGTTCGAGAAATCAGCCCTGCTCAAGAAGTGTCGAGTAGTCAGGCCATTCACGAAAAAACAGACTCTGATCTTTCTGACTTTCAAACAATTCATTCAAACACGCGTAAAGAGCAGGGTGGCCAGCAACAAAAGAAGTCATCAGAAAGTACTCAAAAAGCGATTCAAGCCTATCAAGAGAATATTCCCGCTTCCCCTAGACTTAACTTAGGAAAAGTGAAGGATATAATGAGTCAACCGATCATCAAGATTTTTCAAGATCAGAGCCTAGAGTCAGCCTGGGTAATCATGCAGGAACATACTATTCATCATCTTATTATATTGGATGATGCTTACCACTACTGTGGCATGTTATCGGAAAAGCTGATCCTCCCCTATCTGATGAGCTATGCACAAAACCAACGAGGAAAACTCAACCCACGCGAGCTAAGTTTATCTCATTTCTGCGATCAGGACTTGCTCTCAACTCACCCTGAAACAGAGTTACACGACCTTGGTGTTGCCATGATGGAATATGGTTTGGATGCGGTTGCCGTCAGTGATAATGCAAAAATTATAGGGATTATTACCAAGTCTGATATTTTTAAAGTTATTTTAAAACAGCAGACGTTTGAAGAACTAGCTTAATCATTATCGTTCAAGCTAATACCAATATTACTTAAACCTTCGTCCTGCGCTAACTCACGAAACTCTTGTATAACCTCGGCACCAGGATGCGTTGCAGCTCTTAATAGATCATTCAATTCAGCCTGAAAGGAGAACTCTCTTTCAATTAAAGGATGTTTATCAAATAGTCTGACCAGACTATTTTCATCTAGACCCTCACCTTCTGAAAATTCGATAAATTGTGTAACTGTCTCGATAGACAATTGACTGGCGTCAGCAGCGCGTTTCTTTTCTTCATTAACGCCACTTAATAAAGCTTGCTCTACAATTTCAAGACAGTCTGCTGTTGGTAGTGCGCCATAGCTTTCCGAGTCATCTGCCAACATTCTTAATTCAACGACTTCATCCAAGCATTCAATAATCGCATCTTCATTAGGCTCAAAAATTAAGTGCTGCCACATCTTATCAAAAAGACTATTCAGCTCGATGCTTTTTTCTAAATCCGAGGTGTCTAAGTTTTCAAAATAAAGCGCTGCATTCGGTGATGCTCTTTCGGCTAAAGCCAAGATAAAAGCCCTTTCGCGCCAGCCGCTTAAAGACTGCAATGTTCGTAAGAATTTGTGTCTATTCATCAAGAGTGCCTCTTAACTATAATTGATTGATTTAAACAATCGAGCAGGCTCGATGTACAAGACTCTAAACACTGACCCACTGCCACAATACCATCTTCATGGCCTTTCATCGCAAAAATAGTTGGCTTACAAACTTGGTGATGACTCTTAAGAAGCTCAGTGACCGCTTGCGCCATTTGAGGAGTGCCATAGGGTATCGATTGATCGGTAAACGGCAGCGCTAAGGCATCAACGGCCTCCCAAATTTCAGGAGAATGCACATGAACAACAGCGCCAATGTCGGTAAAGGCTTGAAAGCAAACGCCGTGTGTCATTGATTCGGATGAAGGCTTCGTTAATCCCGAAGCTGTCAATTGATTCTGCTGAATATTGAAGCTCTCAACGAGGGCAAGATCTCTAGCTGTCAGACAATCAAGGTGCCCAGTTTGAGAACCGCTAATCAAAAACTTCAAACCATCAACTCGTATAGAGATATTTCCAAAACCATCGCCACCATACCGCAACGGATCTTGGCCAATTAAAGCTTTTGCCTTAAGTAAAGATCGACAAGAGTTGAGCCCTGTTACTAAGTCATCCAATGTTTTTAAAATAGTCTGCTTAGTATTTAACAAATCGTCAGTCAGCACTTGCTCATGAAACTGTAATTGGTACTTAATTACACCTTCTTTTTCATGCTCAAGCACATCTTCGATAGGTATCATCAACTTAGGTTTTAGGCAATGTTACGCCGCGCTGTCCTTGATACTTACCACCTCTATCCTTGTAACTCACCTCACACTCTTCATCAGACTCAAAAAACAGCATTTGAGCTATACCTTCGTTTGCATATATTTTTGCAGGCAAGTTCGTGGTGTTAGAAAATTCTAAGGTAACATGACCTTCCCATTCTGGTTCAAGCGGCGTGACATTAACGATGATGCCACAACGCGCATAGGTTGATTTCCCTAAACAAACAGTTAGAACACTTCGAGGAATTCTAAAATATTCTACGGTTCTAGCAAGTGCAAAAGAGTTAGGTGGGATAATGCAGACATCACTATTCACATCGACAAAACTTTTATCATCAAAGTTCTTCGGATCAACTGTCACAGAATGAACGTTTGTAAATATTTTAAATTCACTACTGCAGCGTACATCATAGCCATAACTGGAAGTCCCGTAAGAAATAATACGGCCGGATTCATTTTCTCTCACCTGCCCTGCTTCAAATGGCTCAATCATTCCATGTTCTTGGGCCATTTTACGAATCCATTTATCAGATTTAATACTCATAACACTGTTTTCCAGTCAAAATTTAATCGAAGATATAATACCTTGACTTATCTGAGAAACAAGCTTATTTGGTCAAAGAAATAAAGTGTTCTTAATGTTATTTAATGACTATCACTACTCAAAAAATAGTCTAAACTTGATAATTACTTAGATGCTAAAATATTGCGCACTCACTAGCGTTAAAGCTTCTTGCTGTGAAAGATCCATTTCATTAGCATTAATATTATCTTAAAATTGTATAATCAAAACAAAAATAACTGGTGAAATATAAAGTACCTTTGATAAAAATAATCAGATCAAGATTCTGAAGTCACACTTTTCATGTAAATAGGTCTTATTTTGACAAACTCATTGTTAAATAAAATAAAGCGCGGTTATCAGTTTAAGCGCTTAG
>CAXBKC010000069.1:0-12057 GCA_963975615.1 uncultured Oleiphilus sp. | reverse complement strand
TCACCGCCATAACGGCCGGCAATATCCGTTGCTCTAAGGTTTTCCCGCAAAACTCTCGAGACTTCCCTTATTGCTTCATCACCTGCTTGGTGTCCGTAGGTGTCGTTGACCCTTTTAAAGTGATCAATATCAAACATAACGACGGAGCAGGTTGTTTGATAGCGCTGGAAGCGGCTAAACTCCTGAGATAAACATTCTTCCCAGTAACCTCGATTATTCAACTGGGTGAGCATATCTGTTCGGCTAAGTTTTTCTAGCTCGCGATTGGCCTTTTCTAAGGCATTTCTGTTTGATGCGATATCGGTTACATCATAAATAATGATAGCAATATGATTCACTGTCCCATCGGTTGAAACGAGGGGTGAAATAGTGATGTTCTGGTACATAAAAGGTTCTGTGCCAGTAATCGGGCGATAGTTTTTGAATTTAAACAGGTATGGCCTTTGTTCCCATATCATAAAAGAACGGTTTTTGAGCATAAAGACTGAATTGGCTTTGTGCATTAGCCAGTCTTTGGGGATTTCACTAAAAAGCTCGAACACATTTTGATCTTGCGTTTGGCGTGGCGTTATACCGCTATGATTTTCCATAAAGCTGTTCCAAACCTTGATATTGAAATCACGATCAAGAACCACCAAGCCAACGTCAATGGTTTGTAGCATATCCATTAACCAGTGAAACTCTTTAATATCTATGTGCGCAGGTTGCATAGTGTCTTATAAATCCGGTTGCTATTTTGTTAATCCATCAAGTATGAAAGTCGTTTGTGTAGGTTTTCTAAAGAGTCTTCGGTGAACAATAATAGTAAGTCACAGCTGATGTTATAGTTTTCAATTTCGTAAGTGATCTCTATCGCCATGGTTTTTTTCCAGCGTTTAGCGTTTGCTTTAATTAATTCACTTACTTTGACATGTTGGCCCAGTACAACGGGGTGGCCTTGGCTGAAAGTTGTATCTAGTTGTTGAGCGATGCCATTGGTGCAGGCGCCTACTAGAATGCTAGCTACCTCCATTAATAGCTCTAATTCTACTGTGCGATCAATTTCACCTTTATATTTTAGTAATTGGGCGATATCACTAAAACTAGAATCACTGAATATCAGAAGTGCTTCACCACTTATACCTGAACCAATAAAACCTTGGCAAACAGCGGAATAGGTATTGTTTTGCTCGGTTAATGAAAGCGCCATTTGAAGCTCACTGGCTTCAAGTATATTGACTCTTGGGATGGGTAGTTTGACAAAAACATTGAGTAATCTTGCTAATAAATCTGCTGCTTGACCCATCGCCACGTTTGATATTTCTTGGATACAATCCCGGTATTCAATCGTACCAATTTCGCCTTTTTTAATTGACGGTAATTCTCTTGGTGCATTACTTAATGTAGCTTCGTTGGAAGAACGATATAGCCCGAACTTTTCAAGTAACTGGATCAGAGCTTGTTGTGATGTTGGTTTCTTAATGAATTCAACAGCGCCTAAGTCTTTTACTCTCTTATGTGCTTCTGGCTGAATGTCACCCGAAACAACTATCACCATCGTTGGTAGGTCTAAGCGTTTAATCTCTTCAAGAGTTTGATAGCCGTCCATAACGGGCATATTTAAGTCGAGGAAAAGAATGTCACCTAGGCCTTCTTTTATGGCAGCAAGAGCTTCTTCACCATTTTTTGCAAAAGAGATTTCAATATCCCAATCGCTTGGAAGCGTAAGGGCCATTTGTTTGCGCGCAAAACTGGAGTCGTCACATATCAGGACAGGGGTGGTCATAAGAGTTTATTAATCCGCTAGCTATCTTTATGTTGAAGTCTTTGTCATACAAGGTAATCTTTATTGTACTTGTACTGTAAATTCAAAGATTTTCACTCTGATAAGTAAAGTAGACAAACGGCTATTCGGCAAGCGGAATTGTGTTATTTTCTGTGATCTTAGAGATAGTATGACCCACGATTTATGTTCATATATAATGTCGCACTTTCAATTGATTTATATACTCGCTTGAACTGTTTTCAAACCATAAATTATGTAAAAAATATTAGCGGGAGCTAGTCTTATGAGTCAGTCGGAAAAAAATAAACCAGAAAGCGAAGTGAATGCTTATCTTTTTTATTCTAATAGGCTCTTGAACTTATTAAGTTCAGCCTTATTAATACAAGGTCATGTAGATAAAATGGCATTAACTGCGGCTGTCAGTTTAACCTTAAAGCAGGCATGGCAGTCCTGGCTAAAAGAATTAAGTGGCTATGTTGGAAATGATATTTCTGAGTATTCCTCATTATTCTCGGCAGAAAATAGTAGTCACCCAGAAGTGCAGTTTTTACTTGAAGTGAACAAGCATAAAAAAAATTGGTTATCAGTGATGATGACGTATTTTGAACCTCGTTTGAATACACCATCTGTAGTCGATAGTGCAGATGAAGATCAATTGCCAGGCAAGGTGTCTTTATCAAGAATTGATGCTTTGCAGGTAGATACAGAAGTGAAATATTCTGATGAAGAGCAACTCAGCTCTGTTATTTTAGAATTTAAAGCGTATATAAATGCGGTTCGTTCAAGGCAGGCCGAATGGTAATTAAGTTTTAGTTTACGAGATTCAGCATGCTTGATGTGTTAATCTCGCTAAATAGAAAGTTTCGATTAAAGGGGAGATGTATGAGTCAAGCATTTTTAGAAATTGTAGAGTTAGAGGATGGTACCTTTGCTCTTAGACGTATGGAAGATGAAGGCGAGCCTTTAGTTGAGATTCACTTTTCATCCGAAGTCGAAGGTTTTCTTGGCGACCATAAAGTAGCTATTGCAAAAGCAATGTTGGGCGCTGGTGTTCAAGCGGCTGGCGCTATTTCAAAATCTCTTATGGAAGCTGAAGAAAAAGAACTGAGTGACCGTGTACTGCATTAATTAAAATTATCTTTAGTAAAAAGGGGCCTTTGTATAAGGGCCTCTTTTTTGTTTGTGACAGCATATAAACTAATATTAAAAAGGCGTATGTTATGGAGTTAGTTACTATTCAAATCGAAGACGGTATTGCTAATATCACGCTTCAAAACGGTAAGGTAAATGCACTTTCTCATCAAGTGATTGAGGAGCTGAATTCAGCGTTTGATCAAGCAGAAAATTATTGCTGCTTGCGGTGGACATGCCGTAGCAAAAGGAGCATTTTTACTTCTATGTAGCGATTACCGAATTGGTGTTAAAGGCGATTTCAAAATCGGCTTAAATGAAGTTGCGATTGGTATGGTGATGCACCATGCGGGTATTGAAATGGCCCGTGGCAGAATGCCGATTAACTATTTTAACCGTTCTGTTATCAATGCAGAAATGTTCGGCCCCAAACAAGCAGTCGATGCAGGTTTTCTAGACATAGTTGTCGAACCAGAAAAGTTATTAGGAGTCGCAAAAGAGGTAGCAACTCAATTCAAAACATTGAATATGCGTGCTCATCACGGAACCAAACTGAAGTTGCGTAAAGGTTTGCTTGAAGCGATGGACCTTGCTATCGAACTAGATGCTAAAGGTAGTCTATAGTTTAAGCCATAAGACAATGGATTCCCGCCTGCGCGGGAATGACGTGGTTCTTAGGGATGACCTAGTTCTTAGGAATGACAAAAAATAAGAGATTCAAACTTCATGCATATTCATATTCTTGGTATTTGTGGCACCTTTATGGGCAGCCTGGCTGTTTTAGCAAAAGAGAAGGGTCTCAAAGTAACCGGTTGTGATCAGGCGGTTTATCCTCCCATGAGTACGCAGCTTGAAGAGCAGGGAATTGAGTTAATTTCGGGCTATGATGTTTCGCAATTAAATTTAGGCGCAGATTTATACGTAATAGGTAATGCCATTAGCCGTGGTAATCCTTTGCTTGAAGAAATTTTAAATAAAGGCTTACCTTATACCTCTGGCCCCGGCTTTTTAGCCGAAACTATATTGCCGGGTAAGTGGGTCTTGGGTGTTTCAGGTACGCATGGTAAAACCACGACAGCAAGTATGCTGACTTGGATTCTCGAATATGCTGATATGAAGCCGGGATTTTTAATTGGTGGTGTGCCCGAAAATTTCACCTGTTCTGCGCGTCTAGGCGAAACACCTTTTTTCGTGATAGAAGCAGATGAATACGATAGTGCTTTTTTTGATAAGCGTTCCAAGTTTGTACACTATCGACCCAGAACATTCATAGTTAATAACCTCGAATTTGATCATGCCGATATTTTTGCTGACTTGGCGGCTATTCAAACCCAATTTCATCATGTGATTAGAACGATTCCACAAAATGGCCGAGTCATTTATCCAGAAGGAGTCAAAGCTATTGATGACGTACTTTCGCAGGGTGTTTGGTCTGAAGTTGAACCTTTTTCTCAAAAGGGAAGTCAGAATTTAAGCTCCCCTATGTGGTCGCGTTTAAGTAGTAAGAGTGATGCTTTTGAAGTTAGCCTGGATGGTGAGATAGTTCAGGTGAATTGGTCTGTGACGGGTGAGCATAATATCCAAAATGGCATTGCAGTCATGTTGGCGGCGCGGCACGTGGGGGTCACCTTAGAGCACAGTGCAAAAGCATTAGAGCAGTTTCAGGGTGTGAAGCGACGCATGCAGCATCTTGGTACTGTAAAAGGTGTTACAGTTTATGATGACTTTGCTCACCATCCAACAGCGATTAAAACTACCTTGGAAGGTTTACGGCGCCGAGTAGGTTCAGAAAAGATTATCGCCTTAATCGAACCACGATCGAATACCATGCGTATGGGTATTCATAAAGATACTTTGTTAGAAAGCGCAGAGGTCGCAGACCAAGTTATTTGGGCTGACTTGTCAGACTTATCTTGGCTAGAAAAGCAAATTTCAAAAGGAAATACTAAGCACCAACTAGGTGGCTCTGTTGAAGGTGTTATCTCAAAAGCAATCAACTTATTATCAGGCGATACTCATGTCCATATCGTGATTATGAGTAATGGCGGCTTTGGTGGCATTCATCAAAAACTGATTAGCGCATTAAAAAGCCAATTGTAGGCTTGATGAAAATTAAGGCCGATTCTATGCACAATGAAAGTTCGACTAAGCAGCAGAAAACGATTTCGCTGGCGATAACCGGTGCCTCTGGCGCTCAGTATGGTATCCGTTTGTTAGAAGTGTTGTTAGCGCAAGGCCATCGTGTTTATCTGATGGTAAGCAAAGCCGCGCATATCGTGATTGCGACTGAAACTGAGCATAAATTTCCAGGCCAAGCCGCACAGTTAGAAGCTTACTTGCTTGAGAAGTTTCAAGCACAAGAGGGCCAGTTAAAAGTTTTCGGAAAAGAAGATTGGATGTCACCCGTTGCCTCGGGTTCTGGCGCACCTTCACAAATGGTTGTTTGTCCCTGTAGTACTGGAAGCCTATCCGCTATAGCGACTGGTGCAAGCAATAACTTGATTGAACGCGCTGCCGACGTTGCCCTAAAAGAGCGACGCCAACTTATTCTGGTTCCGCGAGAGGCGCCATTTTCTGAAATCCATCTAGAGCACATGCTGAAACTGACCCGCATGGGAGCGGTTATTATTCCTGCCAGCCCTGGGTTTTATCATCAGCCTAAAACGATTGATGACTTAATAGATTTTGTGGTGGCAAGAATTTTAAATCAGCTTGGAATTGAGCAAGACTTATTAGCGAAGTGGGGCGAGTAGTTTCAGTCACCGCTCGTTGAGCTCTCCTGTACTGAGCCCGTCGAAACGAATAAGAAACCTACATTCGAGGAATACCTTTCGACCCTTCGATGAACTCAGGGCGGGAAAGCTCAGGGGGCGTCATGATTGTGGATGTTTACTTCCCCTTCAGCAATTCTATCTGGCTCAAACCTTCACCAGATAAGCGATACGCCTTTCCAAAACCTTCAATATAGTTTCCTGAAATAGCGCTTAATTCAAACAAGTGAAAGTCTGGGAGCTGCTTTAGTAAGTTTACCGTTTTACCTTGTTTTTCTTCAAACTGATTCAGTATCGTCTGCCAATCTTGGCTGTTTTTTTCAACAAGAGACGCTGTACATTCATAACTTAGACGCTTGCGGGCAAAGGCATTGTGCGTGTCTTGTTCATCTTCAATTAACATTACGCTCAGCTTAGAGTTAAGTTTGATGTTTTGAGTATGAGAAGCTAGTTCGCTTATAAAGATATAAAAATGAAGGCCGACTTTAAGAAACGGTGTGGCGCTGATTTCAGGTAAGTTACTTTTGTTTAAGCTTGCGATTAATATGCTCTTACGTGAGTCAATGAGAGCGTTAATGTTGTCTCGCATATTATCGCTCATCACAAGCTCGCTATTTTTGTGGGAAAGAAATTTTCTCGGGCTTTTGCATCTCTTTTGATGTCAGAATTCGCTTTTTCTCTGAAGATTTTTTAGCTGCGATAATAAGTGATGCCGCAACATTTTTTGCGTGAATCGCTTTGTAATTGCCAGGCATCAAACTCACAACAGACTCACTCAGCTTTTCGAGTAAACGAAATTCTTTCCTGTCGCCTTTAAGTAGGCTAGGGCGAGCAAATACCATATTAGGGTAATTGAGCTTGCTTAAGTCTTTTTCTATTAAGCCTTTCATTTTTAAATAGCTAGAAAGTGAATTCAAATTAGCGCCATGAGCAGACACTAAGCCGTAAGAATGTGCGCCAGTTTTTTTACCAAGGGTGGCGAATTCGTAAGGGTAAGCGACATCTATTTGATAGTAATCGTCATACTTTGGGGTCTTTTTCGTGGTTGAGCCTAGCGCACAAAAAAGCGCATCTACTTTTTTAGACGGCGCGATAAGTTTTTCAAAATCAACAATAAACTGCTCTACTTTTTCATGTTGGAATATTGGGAGTTCTAGTGGCTTTCTGACAAATGCGATGACTTTTGAGAAGTCGACATCTTGAGATAATTGCTCAACTATTTGTTGGCCAACTAAGCCGCTTGCACCAGCAACCCATGCTATTTTTGACATGATAATAAGTCCTTTTGTATTTCGGTTAGCAATATCAATAAAAAAGGCTTAGAGAGTGAACGCTAAGCCTTAATATTTACCTGTATCATTTAGGCTTCAGCGTCCGGACCAGTTAGGTGGACGTTTTTCCAAGAATGCCCGTAAGCCTTCTTTCTTATCTTGCGTCTCACAAAGTGCAGCCTGTGCAAATTTCTCAAGTGCTAAGCCGGCATGTTGTCCGCCTTCCATACCGTAATTTACCATAGACTTCATGAATTGAGGAACAAGAGGTGCAAAACCAGCAATATGAGCTGCCATACTTTCTAGCATGGGGATTAATTCTTCAGGCTCGACGAGTCGTGTAATTAAGCCTATTTGATAGGCTCTGTCTGCATCTATGGTTTCACCCATTAACAGCATTTCCATTCCCATAGCGCGGCCAACAATACGAGGCAATCTTTGTGTTGCTCCACCGCCAGGTATGATGCCGAGCTTACCTTCAGGCGTTGCAAATTTTGAAGTGGTTGTACCAATACGAATGTCACAGCCGAGTGCTAATTCCAAACCACCACCAAAGCAGAAACCATTAATAGCGGCAATAGATGGTTTTGCGCCACGTTCCATTCTTTCAGCTAAACCTTGAACAATTGGCTCAAGTGCTTTTTTAATGTCTCTATGTTCAACTTCGTTTAAGTCTGAACCCGATGCAAATGCTTTTTTACCCGCACCCGTTAGGCCAATAACTCTAATCTTAGGATCACTTTCTGCGATGGTAAGTGCGCTATGAAGCTCTGCTAGAGTAGCTAGGGAAATTGCATTCAATTTCTCAGGTCGGTTTAAGGTGATTAAACCTAAGGGGCCTCTTGCTTCATAAATGATATTTTCATATGCCATTGCTATCTAATCTCAACACAAATTATATTCAAAAGGCTTTATTGAATTTCTGGTAAACAAATTCTAGTAAACAAGGTAAACCAGAAAAATGTAGAGTAATTAAAGCCTTGTGTCGTGGAGCTAAAACTTGTCCACAAAGGCATTGCAAGTTACCGAAAGCAGAGCCCACAGTCAACTTATTCCGCTCCAAATCAAGTAGCTCATGTAAATTTAATAGCATAAATTATGGGGACATAAATTTGCCAGATAGGGGCCGCTATCTTTACAATACTCGCCACGTTAAATCCTTAGGAAAAAAACATGACTCAAACATACAAAATTGCGGTACTGGCAGGCGATGGTATCGGACCAGAAATTACTGAACAAGCATTACGAGTTTTAAAGCTAATTGAACAGAAGCGTGATGTTAAGTTTGATTGTATTGATGCTCCTTTCGGTGCCAGTGCTTATTTTTCACATGGAAAATCTTTTCCTGAAGAGACCCAAGCATTATGTGATTCTGCGGACGCAATCCTGAAAGGCCCAATTGGTTTGAGCCACGAAGAATCAGAAAAAATCCCAGTTGAAGAACGTCCTGAGCGCGGGGCTTTATTGCCTATGCGTCGTCGCTTGAATACCTATGCAAACTTTCGTCCTATCTCATTACCTGCTGGCATGGCTCACTTTTCGCCATTGAAGAAAGAAGTCGTGGGTGAAGGTATCGATATCATGTTAATTCGTGAATTGATCGGTGGTTTGTATTTTGGTAGCAAAGAAAGCGGTAAAACCCCAGAAGGTAAGCGTTACGTCAAAGAAACCTTGGATTATGATGAAGACCAAATTCGCCAGATTCTAGTGGTTGCTTTTAAAGAAGCCATGAAACGTAAGAAAGTGCTGCACAACATTCACAAGAGTAACGTTTTAATTTCTTCAGTGCTTTGGAATGAAGTTTTAGAAGAAGTGGCTGTTGATTTTCCAGACGTTAAAGTTATCCACATGTTGGTTGATGCTGCGGCGACTCACCTTTGTTTGAACCCGTGCCAGTTTGATGTCATGGTAATGGAAAATATGTTTGGCGATATCTTGAGCGATCAAGGTGGTGGTATTTTAGGTTCTTTAGGTTTAATGCCTTCTGCGTGTATGGGGCCTGAAAAAGCTTACTATGAGCCTTCTCATGGTTCAGCACCAGATATCGCAGGTCAAAATAAAGCGAACCCTTATTCAATGATTGGCTCTGTCGCTTTAATGTTGGATATGAGCTTTGGTATGAAAGAAGAAGCTCAAGCTGTCTGGACTGCGATGCAGGGCGTATTTCAAGCTGGATTCTCTACCAGTGATTTGTCTAAATCTGGTTCAGGCGTAGAGATTTTGTCTACAACAGCTTTTGCAGATAAAGTAATGGCTAAGTTAGAAGAATTACTTTAGCCGAATAAATAATAAGCTTAGTGCAATGTTAGCTGCACGCACTTCTTAGTGCAGCCGCTTTCAATGGGCTAAGCTTATATTCTCATACCTATATTTTTTAATGTCATAATGTAGTCCTCTTTGCTGCTTTGTTCAGCTATCCTGTTTGTTCTTCGAAGCTTTATTGTCGGTAAATCCTGTCTGGTATTTTTATTTCTCTGTGTGTCTACGCCTAATAGCGTTGCTCTATTTTTTTAACTGTTCTGATTATTAGAGCAATTCAATCAGAAAGTAAGCCTTATTCAATTATTTCAAATCTTTATACTGTCTCCATCAGCTGGCAAAGAGCCAGATTGTTAACAGTTTTATAAACGTATGACACTAAATTGAAATGGAGAATAGATATGAAAGCACTTATTAAAAACGTAATTTCTACTAATGCAGGTTTCGATACTTTAGCTATCAGACTGGCAGCGGGTGTAATTTTTACTGCTCACGGTGCACAAAAGTTGTTTGGTTGGTTTGGTGGTTACGGTTTAGAAGGCACTGCAGGTTGGATGGCTTCTATGGGTATGGAACCTGGTTATTTAATGGCTTTAATGGCAGGTAGTGCAGAGTTCTTTGGTGGTTTATTTTTAATACTAGGTTTGTTGGTTAGACCTTCTGCAATTGTTCTGGCTTTAACCATGGTTGTTGCCATTGTTACTGTTCACTTAGAGCACGGTCTGTTTATGAGTAATAACGGTTATGAGTTTGCTTTAGCTTTGCTTGCGATTAGTGTTGGTTTAGCGGTTCGTGGTGCAGGTAGCCTTAGTTTAGATAGAGCAATTCAACAAAAGTTAGTCTAAGTCTTATTCAGTAGCAGTCACTAATTTAGTAACAAATTCGGCAAGAAGGAACCTAGTATGACCATTTTACATATCGATGCCAGCGCAAATTTTGAAACATCTAATTCCCGGGCTATATCTGATTATATTGTTGAAAAGATCATTGAGTCAGGTTTAAGTTCAGATACGGTTATCCGCAGAGATTTGGCAAAACAGCTTTTGCCACAAATCAATGCACAGGATTTGATTGCTCTGCACTCGTCTTCAGAGTCGGATCGAGAGTCTCTTCAAGAGCATTTTGAATTGTCAGAGAATTTAATTACTGAGTTAAAGTCTTCAGATACCTTAGTGATTGGCGTACCTATGTATAACTTTGGTGTGCCCGTGGTCTTAAAACAGTGGATTGACTATATTGCTAGAGCAGGGCAAACATTTAAATATACTGAAACTGGTCCAGTCGGCTTGTCGGGTGTTAAGCATGCCTACGTAGTGGTAGCTTCAGGTGGTACAGCGCTTGGAAGCCCGATGGATCACCTGAGCCCTTATTTAAAAACAATCTTGGGTTTTATTGGTGTTGAGGATATACATATTATTGATGCAGCTGGCAATAAGGGCGCGACAGAAAAAGTCATTGCTGATGCCAAGGCGCAGGTTGATAAACTTTTTAGTTTAGATTGAACTTAATATAAAGGAGATAGCCTGATGGGATTATTACAAAACGGCAAGTGGGTTGATCAGTGGTACGACACTAAAGAGTCGGGCGGTGAGTTTCGTCGTCAAGATAGCCGCTTTCGGGATTGGATAAGTGATGGGGAGGGAACTGCGTTTCCTCCTGAGTCTGGTCGCTATCATCTTTATGTTTCTTTGGCTTGTCCTTGGGCACATAGAACACTGATCTTTCGTGCATTGAAAGGGTTGGAAAAACATATTGGTGTGACCGTAGTTGAGCCTATTATGTTAGAAAATGGCTGGGAACTTAAAGATGATCAGTATGGCTTAGACTTTATGTACCAGCTATATTTGAAAGCCGATTCTAGTTACGAAGGTCGTGTCACTGTGCCAGTATTATGGGATAAGAAGACTGAAACTATAGTGAGTAACGAATCAGCAGAAATTATCCGTATGCTGAATACAGCTTTAAATGGTTTAACGGGTAATCAGGATGATTATTATCCAAAAGCGCATACAGATGAAATAGATCGCTTAAATGATCGCATCTATCACACAGTCAATAACGGGGTTTATCGTGCAGGTTTTGCTACCTCGCAAGAGGCTTATGAACAGGCATTCTATGAGCTATTTGACTCTTTAGACTGGTTAGAAGGTATTTTGTCGAAGCAGCGCTATTTAGTGGCGAGTCAAATTACCGAAGCCGACTGGCGTTTATTTACCACCTTAATTCGATTTGATGCTGTCTATGTTGGGCATTTTAAATGTAATCAAAAGCGAATAGCAGATTACCCTGCGTTAAGTGGCTATATGCGCGAACTTTATCAAGTTGCAGGTATTGCCGAAACGGTGAGCTTTGATCATATCAAAACACATTATTACGCAAGTCATCCAACGATTAACCCGAGCGGAATTATTCCCTTAGGGCCAGAGCAAGATTATACGTTGGCACATGGTCGAGATCTTATTTAACAAGGTAGGCAAAGCATGAGAACTCTTAAGCAAACGATTAAAGGGCAAGCTGCACATGACGGTGATGGTGTACGTATTCATCGTATAGCGGGTTCACAGTTAAGTGCATTGATGGATCCTTTTTTGATGTTGGATGAAATCAACTCGGATGAGGCATCTGACTACATTGGTGGTTTTCCAGAGCACCCTCACCGTGGCATGGAAACGATTACCTATATGAAAGCAGGGCGAATGCGTCATCGTGATCATATGGGTAATGAAGGCGTAATTGGCCCAGGTGATGTGCAGTGGATGACGGCGGGGAAAGGTGTGCTTCATTCTGAAATGCCTGAACAAGAAAGTGGTCTATTACATGGCTTTCAGTTGTGGTTGAACTTACCTGCCGCAGAAAAAAT
>CAXBKC010000068.1:0-12094 GCA_963975615.1 uncultured Oleiphilus sp. | reverse complement strand
AGTAGATCTCTGTTTATTTACAGAACAAGGCGAGCGCCCTTATTTACAACTAGATGCACTCGACCAAAAAAAGCCAATATGTGAAAAAGGTAATTGTCACAACTGCAAAGGTGATGCCCCTTTTAACTCCATTAATGTATTAGGATTCGTTTACAAATACCCGGTGACACATTTAAATAAACAATACGGTGTTATTACTGTTAGGCAAAGCTCTGAAAAGTCTTTATTACTTTGGCAACAAAAGCTCGTTCAGGCCAGTGCCGACCAACTTGCAATGGCCTTATCTCTTCAAAAGACCAAAGAACAAGAACATCGCTTTGCCATGCTTAGCGAACGAACCGTCATGGCTCGTGAACTTCATGACTCTCTAGCTCAATCATTATCCTATTTAAAAATCCAAGTAATGCGTTTACAGAAATCCCATGACTTGAATAATTATGATTTACAGCAGCCTATTATTAATGAGCTTAGAGAAGGTCTAACGTCTGCTTACAGGCATCTCAGAGAATTATTAACGACTTTCAGACTACAAATAGATGATTCCGGATTACTTGGAGCCCTTGAGAAATCTATCGATCAACTCAAGGCCCGCACCACGATGGAGATTGATTTTCAATATAATCTAAATAATGTACCGCTGATCCCGGCTGAAGAAATTCACGTGCTACAAATACTTCGTGAAGCAAGTCAAAATGCGGTGAATCACTCAAATGGAAGGCACCTAAGCATTCATCTAAATCAACTTGAAAATCAAAAAGTTGAGCTAGTTGTCCAGGATGATGGTATCGGCTTAACGAACAACCCAGAAAAACTGAATCATTATGGCTTAGCCATAATTAAAGAACGAAGTAGTCACTTGCGAGCAGAGCTAAAAGTTCTTAGCACGACTGACGGTATCAAAGGCACACGTATCGAACTCAGCTTTGAACCACAATATCTTTTTGAAACAGAGAAGATATCAACTAGTATTAACTAACACTCAAATCTTGCACGCTCAATAATGTATTGAAGCAGATATATAGAACAAACTATGCCACACTCCATAGCTCTAGATAATAATAAAAAACTTGAAATAATCTATCGAATTGAAGGTGGTTGTTTAGGGCCAGAAGGCCACAACCATATAGATAAATTCTGTACATATGCTCAAGAGAAAATTCAATCTTCAAGCAGTAATTTCGTTAACTTAAACATCGTTCCACGGCATGATAAAAGCTTAGCGGAAATGCAATTTAGCGTGCTTTCAAAAAAAATAACTCACCTACAAGCCGAGAAGTATTTAAGTTATTTTGGGCAAAGTCTGGATGATATTGAGTGTGAGTTATCTGATCAGTTGACTGGGCTTATTGAGACTTATGCAAATGAGCACATACAATAAGAGCGTCTAGATCTGTTAAATACGTCCGCCTCTCCTTACTCGATAGAACGAAAGTCTATCAAGGTATAATACTCAGCATTTTATTCATGTATAATCACAACCAAAGATTAAAGTGTGCCCATAAAAGCAGAGTAGGTAACGATTTTGTCCAAACAGAAAATAAAATTAATGTTCACCGACTTCTGGTTTCCATTAACCTTAAAGAACATTCAAAACTCTTTTTTGTTTAAACTTCTTGAAAAAAACTACGATATCGAAATAGATGACAAATCTCCTGACGCCGTTATTTATTCATGCTTTGGCTTTGAGCATTTAAAATACGACTGCACTCGTATCTATTACACCGGTGAAAATAAACGACCTAACTTTAATCGATGTGACTACGCGTTTTCTTTTGACTACCCCGTTAACGAACGTAATTTCCGCCTTCCGCACTATCGTGTCTATCCACAATACCCTCAGTTATTTGAAACCAGAGATCCGGATAAAATCATTTCAGAAAACCGTAAATTTTGTAGCTTCGTTAATTCAAACGCTAAAGCAAAAGAAAGAATTGACCTGTTTGACCAACTTTCAAAATATAAACAAGTCTCTTCTGGCGGCAAGGTTCGAAACAACGTGGGTGGTAGAGTTCCTGACAAAGTTAAATTTATATCAGACTACAAGTTCAATATTGCTTTTGAGAATTCATCCCACCCTGGCTACGCCACTGAAAAGCTAATGGAAGCGCTTGTGACGAACACTATTCCTATTTACTGGGGTGATCCAAAAATAGGTAACGACTTCAACACCAAAGCCTTTATAAACTGCCATGAGTTTGAGTCAATGAATGACGTCATTGAGCAGGTCAAAAAAGTAGATCAAGACGAGAACTTATACAGACAATATTTGTCTGAGCCTTTCTTAGTCGATAACAAAGAAACCGACTACTGTAATGAGGAAAAAATCCTTCAACGTTTTGAAGAGATTTTTAGTGCTAAAGTGAGCTATATCTCACCTATTCGAAAGAGGATCCAACTGGGTCTTTATTATTTAATATTAGCCAAGCATATTATAAAAAAACGCAATAGACCGAGAGTTAGGAGTTTGTTGCAGTTTTAGGTTTTCTCAAGAATTAAAAAAGACGCAGACTTTATAAACTTTGCAGTAATTCGACACTTTAATCATAAAACTTCACAATACACACCCTCTATTAATTGACTCTCACAAACAAGCCCCAGGTATAAAATGAGCCTTCCTAAAATATCCATCATTACTGTTTGCTTTAATGCAGAAAAGACCATTGAAAGGACCATTGAAAGTGTCACAAATCAAACATATGAGAACATCGAATATTTGATCATTGATGGTCAATCATGCGACCAAACTTTATCCATTATTGAGAACTATAAATCCAATATATCAAAAATAATATCTGAGCCTGACTCTGGCATTTATAATGCAATGAACAAAGGAATAATACTTTCAACAGGTGTTTATTTGTTATTTCTTAATGCTGATGATTACTTAATAAGCACGACCGTAATTGAAAACTATATTGCGAAAATTAGTGATAGCAAAGATTCAGATATTTTCTATGGGGATATATTAATATACAACCATCACAATGGATCTGGAAAAATATGGAAAACACACAAAAATATATCGGGGAAATTATTATACAACTCAACCATTCCACACCCATCTACTATATTCAAACGCACTATTTTTGAGGAACTAGGTACATATAATGAGTCCTACAAAATTACAGCAGATCACGAGTTTTATATAAAGTCATTCGTCAATGGGAAGAAATTCCAACATGTAGATATTCTTACAGCGCTGTTCTCAACTGGAGGGGTATCTACTTCTGATGATAACACCAAGTTAATAAAACTAGAGAGGAGTCGAGCTATAGAATATCATTTTACAGCTTATCAGAGATTTATTTTAAGAATACGAGTAAGGCTTAAAAAACTAATAAATATCTAGCTCTTTAGATAAGACAATCTTTTAACTTACAAACAATACAATTGATTATTTGTACGCATTTTCATATACATTCTTTGTTGCTTTCACCATATTTCTTATTGAAAACTGCTTAAGCCTCTCCTTTCCAATAATCACTGGCTCAACTGCTGATTTGTTACTCATTATGAATCGAATGTGATCCGAAATCATTTCACCATCACCTGGTTCGAAATATAAAGCCCCATCACCAGCAATCTCAGGAAAACAACTTGCTCTTGATAGAACCAAAGGCGTTTCCAATGACCAAGCTTCAAGAATAGGAAGTCCAAACCCTTCATATAAAGAAGGATAAACCAAACATAGTGATTTTTTATATGCTATTTTTAACTCTAAATCAGAAAAAAAATACTGGTTTACGAACTGATTAATGCCTAATTCATCCAAAAAGTTCACTTCATCCTGATTAAAGCTACCCCCTCCTGCGCAAACTACCTGAACTCCTTCTTCAAGAATCAACTCAGATACACTATGTATAAAAAATTTAAAGTTTTTATATCCAGCTCTTGACCCAACAAACAAAACGAATAATTTAGGTAAAGTGATTTTAATACTTTCATCAAAGGTATTACTGAACATGCACCCGTGATATACAACAGAAACCTTTGATTCATTAAGATTAAAAAAACTTATCAAATCTTTTTTAGTTTGGTTTGATATTGCAATTACAATATCTGCTAGTTCGACTGCTTCCCTTTTATTATTCGAGGTTCTATCTTTTTGAGAAAACTGCTCTGGAAATAGTTCATGGATCATATCATGAACTGTTACAACGACCTTTGTCTTCTTAGGTTTTAACTTTAAGAATCTTGTATTGTAGTAAGTCAGGTGGAGAATATCAGGACGAAGTACCCACAAATAAATCAGCCTAAGAAACTCTGGATTAAATAGTTTTTTTATTTTTTTAATTACCCTTAAGCGTCTAATAAAAGGACTGTGTATTTGTTCATACTCATCATAATATAGATTTTTTGATTTTCTGATTTGGAAGTAAACCTTTTCTGTTTCACTCATATTAGATGCTAGATCAATAAAATATCTTGATATACCTCCTACTTTTTGTGAAGAAAATATTTCACCGTCATACATTACTTTCATACAAAACCCTTAAATTATTACTACTTCAGCTTTTGCTTCATATGTAAATGGTCATCCCAAGTTTTCCCTAATTTCTTCCTTTTTTTCCTTACATGAGATGCGTAAAATTTACTAAGTCGTTTATTCTTAATTAATGCTAGCGAAAGTGGAGTCAGCTTATCTTTAGAGTAAAAATGTAATTCGGGGCTTAAGTTATAATAATAAACTCCAAGTTTATCACCCATAAGCTTTAAGGTTTTTGGCTGAAAGAACGATATATGCTGCCCTGTTTCAAAAGAATAATACCACCAATCCTTATCAGGTAATTCCCCATCAAATGTAAGTGTAGAAAATAAAATAGAACTGCAAGAGTACTTACTAAAGTTTTCTACCAAAAAGTCATATGGGTTTTCAATATGCTCCAAAACTTCAAAGGCAAACAAACAATTAGCAGAAAGCCCTTCAGGTGGTTCAAAGGCTGATGCAAATAAATTCTGACAATAAACATCAATAGAGAAGCAGTCAAAACCTCTATCTCTGAGGCACCGAGTTAACAGACCATACCCACCCGAAACATCAACAAATTTACTATTAGTATCAAATAGATTATGTAAAATAGGCTCAAGCCATTCGCTATTTTTCAGGTTTCTCGCCACAAGGCCAGTATCAGTATTAGCAATTGCGTCTTGATAAGCTTCTTCCTGCCAATAAGGTTTCTCAGCTTTTAGAAAGCCTGACTCTTCACAATAAAAATAATTTACCTTATATTTATTAAGAAGCGTCTCTGAGAAGGCATGCGTCATTACATTACCTGTGATTGGACAATACTCATTAGTCATTTATTCATATCTCTATATTATGATCTGATAACGTTTCACTTCACTATCAGATCTAATGAAACAAAAACACCTATTTATTATAACGGTACCAATATCGCCTTAGACTTTCAAAAAGGCCATAAAACTCTTTTCGAATTTTTTTCGAAATTGGCCATGTCTCTTTAGACAGCCTAGGTATATCACTAAGGTTATCTCCAAATGAAATTGGAAATGGCATCAAACTATAACAGTCAACACCGTGCCACCAGTAGTGATCCATATAATCATCGACAGCAATAAACCACTTTCCTGTATGATCTATTAATTTTTTTGCTGCACTAGGGCTAATGACATAACACAAAGCACCTGAAGGCCCTTTTATATGATCAACTAAGTGAAATGATCCTAATTTCCTGACTTTCTTATAAGGCTTATTTTTTAAAATAGTTCCCGCCAATCTGAGATATTGAAGGCTTTCAATCTGCTCGTCCGCTATGTTCAGGGCTTCATTTAAACTAGAGTCAACAATAACATCATCTTCCATTACGACTATTGGCTTATTAAGGTCTAGACAAAGTTTCCAAAGTAAATAATGAGAGGTGTAACAACCTAACTCTGCTGGTGACAATGCCTTTCGTCGGTACCTTTCTCTCAACTTATCATCGTAACGAGAAAATAAGGGGTGAGGATTTACTCTTCCATCGACGGCTTCAAAGCGTTCAAAGGGAATACCAAGCTCTTGTAAGCGAGAACTTGTTCTTTCCCAACGTTGGTCTGAACCAGCCAAGTTAATTACGTAGGTTGTTAACATAAGAAGAAATGCTTATTGCTAAATAAATTGAGAGCATCGGATTATAACAGCTCATCTTTTAGCTTCCATCTTTATTCATTTTCTCTTGGGCAGTCATTTTTGTTTTATGCTATTTTAGCAGCTTCAAATTTCTTGTTATTTATTTCCAGGTAAATAGATGGGCGCACAAGTAAAACGCTATTTAATGTATGTTGAGCAAAATTATTCGTTTGCTATTTTAAGGCCTCTTCAAGACGCTATTGTAAACAGAGGCGGTGAAGTTGCTTGGTTTATTGCTGGCCAAGAAGCCAATCGAAATTTAATTTCTGAAACAGAAACACTTCTATCAACTGTTGAAGACGTTCAAGCATTCAAGCCCATCGCGGTCTTTGTACCTGGCAACGTTGTACCTCATTTTTTCCCTGGTGTGAAAGTCGGTGTTTTCCATGGTTTTTTTGCTGGTAAACACGGCCTGGATCATTTCAATATTCGTGGCTTTTTTGACCTCTACTGCCCCCAAGGCCCGAACACCACCAATCCATTCCAAAATCTTGCTAAAAAGCATGGTTTCTTCAGAGTTGTTCAGACTGGCTGGCCTAAACTAGACCCTTTATTTAAAGCCAATAATAGCCATGGAAAGGCTAACGAAAGTGCAGAGATAGTTGATAAGCGTCAAGACAAACCGACTATTCTTTTTGCATCGACTTTTTCTCACAAAATGACCGCCGCGCCACATGTATTTGAAACCATTAAACGCCTATCACAAACGGGTGAGTGGAATTGGCTGGTCACACTTCACCCTAAAATGGCACCAGAAGTAGTCGCGAAATATAAATCAATTGAAGGTAAACACTTACATTTTATTGAAAACTCAGGAGTACTATCTGCCTTACAACAAGCGGATGTAATGCTTTGCGACACCTCGTCAATTATCTCTGAATTTATTGTGCTGCAAAAACCTGTCGTGACCTATAAAACCCAAAGTAATGGTGAACATTTAATTAATGTCGAAGATGTAAATGAAGTAGAGAGTGCACTTCGCTATGCCTTGACTAAGCCACCAGCATTAATGGAAAAAGTAATTTCTTTCGGACAAATGATTCACCCAGATACAGACGGTTTATCAAGTGAACGAGTCTTAGAGGCAGTCGATTGGTTTATTGAGGAAGGGCATAAAGGTCTTAAGAAGAAGCCATTGAACCTCCTTCGTAAATACAAAATTCGGAAAAAATTAGGCTATTTCAAATTTTAGGAAATAATAATGAGTAAGTTATACACGCTGTCAGTGACGATCATTACACTGAATGAAGCCGACCGTATTGAGCGTTGTTTGGAATCTGTTAAAGACTTAGCCGATGAGATTATTGTCCTAGACAGCGGCAGCACCGATGGCACCGTAGATATTGTTCGCCGCTATACAGATAAAGTCTTCGAAACAGATTGGCCTGGCTATGGCCCCCAAAAACAGCGGGCGATGGAGAAAGCACAATATGATTGGGTGCTTGCGATCGATGCTGATGAAGCCTTAGATGAAGAATTACAAGAAAGTGTTAAGCAACTACTAAGCGAGCCTCGTGGCAACAAAGTAGCGGTTAAGATGCCTTGGGGCGTGACGGTTTATAACAAGCGTTTAGATTATGGCCGAAGTGCTCGCTCTCCACTAAGAATGGTTTGGCGAGAAGGCGCTTCGTTTACCGATGCCCAAGTTCATGAAAAAATCCTGCATGCACCTGGCGAAACGGTCACTTTAAAAGGACGTTTACTGCATTTTACTAGCCGCAATTATGGCCATGATTTAGAAAAAAATACTAAATATGCATGGTTAGGTAGCCAAAAGTATTTTGCTAAGGGCAAGCGTTGCCATAGTTTATTAAGTGCCATATTAAGAGGTTTTTGGACTTTTTTGCTGATCTACTTTCTACGCGGCGGATTTCTAGATGGCCCTGTTGGTTTCTTAGTCGCAGTGAGCTACGCCCAAAACAACTACAATAAATATGCAGGTTTATGGACGCTCACGCGCATGGAAAAACTCGCGAAAAAAGGCAAGCTAAAGCAATAATGAGAATTAATTGGCTTCCCTGATTCGTATAAAACTTGCAAATCTTGGAAGGCCTTTTGAGGTTAAGCCAAAATACTTATAGCTAATGATGCTACCAATTTCAGGCGGGTTTGCTCTCTCTAAGTCTGAAAACCCTGTGCCTATCTTAAATCGTTTTCCTTCTTGAATATGATTCACTGCTTCTACCAAAACAGCACCTAGCATGTTTTGATATTTACCTTTTCCTGATAAATGCGCAATCACTCGAGCCTCTGCATCAAAATAGGTTTTTAGCTTGAGTAAATCATCATCTCTACCTGCGTGATAAAGCGATAAGCCCTTGTGAAGCATTAAACCCTCACCTTTTATATCTTCTATCTGTTTTAGTTTAAGCAGCAGTTGTTGCTCATTTTCAAGCTTATATTGCGGAATAAGTTGTAACCAAGATGGTATGTTTTCTTTTGCGAAGAAGTTTCTTAATTGTACTAAGCGCAAATCAAAGTTCTCGTCACTTTCAGGCAGATCAAATACTTGATAGCTGACTCGCTGCCACTCCTCATCAATAGGGTCTTGCTTTCGAACAATTCCAGACAAATTATCGAATTGAGCTCTTCCAAGCCAAAGCTCACCATCTAACGCAAAAGATGGGAAACCTTCGACAAACCATGCAGGCGCTATATATTGCCTTGTTTAGAAATGAAATGGCTTCCATTCCAATATGCTCGAACACCATCTAGCTTTTCACTAACCCAGTATTCTTGCAGATCAATTTCGGAATAATAAATATTGGCAAGCTGAAACGCTGGTGTTTGTACTCTTATTTCAGCTCTGCTCACCGAAATAGAAAACACTAAACAAGTAAATATGAGTAGGGAGCTTAAATTTTTAGAGTGCGGAAACTGAGGCATATTTTTCATCCTTGAAGCTTATGTTTGAATCACAAATTCATTCCATGAATTAGGTTATTTTGAGGCAACGTCAAAGCCTTCTATTAAAAAGCAAAAACCTGTCATAGCCAAGCTATAACAGGTTTAATTTTCAAAACTCGCGTTTAAGGATTGTAGTGCTCACAACCTTTGCGTAAGTAGTACCACCAATTAACCCCGATACAGACAACATAGAACACAGCAAAGCCATATAAGGCATATTCAGGTGTTGTGGCTTTAATTTGCTCGCCAAGTACTTGAGGGATATAAAAAGCACCGTATGCAGCGATTGCAGATGTCCAACCTAATACTGGACCTGCTTGCTCTTTATTAAAGACCATCGAAATAGTTCTAAATGTTGAACCATTCGCGATGCCTGTTGCAGCAAAAAGAATCAAGAACAAGAGAAAGAATGATACAAAATAAGTTTCAGGTGTAGCTGACTGGTAAGCTAACTGCATAAAGTAAGCAACACCCATTGCTGCGGCAACCATAATTACTGCACAAATCTGTGTTACCAAGGCACCGCCAATTTTATCTGCTATCCAACCACCTACAGGGCGGATTAAAGCGCCAATAAAAGGCCCCATCCAGGCATACATTAGTGCGCTTGGACCATTAGGGTTGATCGTATCATGATTCATTACACCATCTACCATCAAGTGCTGATATCCAAAAATAACTTTAATGGATAAAGGGAACGATGCAGCAAAACCAATAAACGAACCAAAGGTCATGGTGTAAATTAAACTCATTACCCAAGTATGCTTATTACCAAAAATTTTGTATTGGTGATCTAACGTCTGTCCAATCGAGCCTGGTATTTGCTTAAGCAAAAATACGGTTAACCCAATCACGATAAGCAAGACAATTTCTTTTGGTACACCGAAACCAGACCCATTTACTGTTTCTGGCAATAGCAACCATAAACCAAATGCAGAGGTTGCCAGTGCAACAAATAGCATGCCTGTCATGCCGGCAAACGCACCTATAGGCTTAGGTATTTCGGGTGAAACATGGCTCGCACGCAGGTTGTTCATGCCTAACCAGCCGGCAAATGCTAAAGGTATTAATATCAATAACCAGACAAAGCCAGCGTTATGAATATAGGACTCTGTACCTGCTGGTATTTTACCAATCAAGGTTCCAGAGGAATTTTCAAGAATCATGGCGTCTCCACCAAAAATCCCAAAGGTCATGAATAGCGGCACTATAATTTGCATGCTAGTCACACCAAAATTACCTAAACCAGCATTCAATCCAAGCGCCAAACCTTGCTGTTTTTTCGGAAAGAAAAAGTTGATGTTCGACATTGAAGAGGCAAAGTTACCACCACCAAAACCAGATAACAGAGCCAATAGCTGGAATATCCATAAAGGTGTATTTTTATCTTGTAGAGCAAAACCTGTTCCGATTGCTGGAATCATCAAGAGCGCAGTAGTGAAAAATATCACATTGCGACCACCAAAAGGACGCACAAAGAAGCTACTCGGTATACGAAGCGTCGCGCCTGTCAGGCCCGCAATCGCCATTAAGGAAAATAATTCAGACTTCGCGTAAGGAAACCCTAAGTTCAACATCTGAACGGTGATAATGCCCCAATACAACCAGATAGCAAAACCACAAAGTAGGCTCGGTATAGAAATCCACAAGTTACGATTAGCTATCTTCTTACCAGTACTTTCCCAAAACTGTTCATTCTCCGGGTCCCATTCTTGAATATCTGCGCCAGAGCTTTTAGCTTGGCTTTTCGTATTCGTCATAGAATATCTCCTCAACTAAGATATATTTTTAAGTGTGTAATAGGATATTGCAGAGATCATGCTGAGAAGTGGAACGTAGAACAATAAACTCAAGGGAGTAGCTAAAACACCACGCCCGCACCCTTACAAAATACCTACTTATAGTTATCCATAGCTAAAACACCAACCACACCTACGCAATAAAGCCTAAAGAGCATCACAATAAAAACCAAAGTAGGTATAACCCTTCAACCTTCCAAATATGCCTGAGTACAACTAAGCGCCCCCAACATGATATACATCAACTTAAGCGAATGAGGCTCTTGCTTAACTTGAGTACCTAAGCCAAAGTTGGCTCATAACTAATCTAAAGACCGTAATAAAGCTATATAACGTTTAAACTAGAAAGGTAAACATGATGACAAGCTCTTCTCCAGCTACCATTTTATTAGTTGATGACCACCCTTTACTTAGAAAAGGGTTAAAACAATTAATTGAGTTTGAGGATGAATTAGATGTCATTGGCGAGGCTAGCGATGGTAAAACTGCAATAGAATTAGCCCTGAAGTATGAGCCAGACCTAATTGTTTTAGATCTAAACATGCAAGGCATGGATGGTTTAGAAACACTCCGTGCTCTGCGTAATGCGGATATCGTATCGCGCATTATCATGCTGACCGTTTCAGATAGTGATGAAGATGTAGTGTGTGCTATTACCTACGGTGCAGATGGCTACTTACTTAAAGATATGGAACCTGAAAAGATTCTTGAGAAGCTCAAGGAAGCCGCATTAGGCAAAATGGTTATCAGTGAAAAGCTCACCCATGTATTAGCTGGCGCAATTCGTGGCGGCTCAGACAAAAAGTCAAATGTGCTCGCAAAATTGACCAGCAGAGAGCATGAAATACTCAAGTTAATTGCCAAGGGTATGAGCAACAAATTAATAGCGCGCGAGTTAGATATTTCTGATGGCACAGTTAAAGTACACGTCAAGCACGTGTTGAAGAAGTTAGAACTAAATTCGCGAGTTGAAGCAGCTGTTTGGATGGTTAACCAGCCTAAGTAGTTTTTTCACTTCCACCACACTCTTGCCATTGTGGGCAGTTGATTAAGTGATCATTCACCATTCCGACTGCCTGCATAAATGCATAACAAATTGTTGGCCCGACAAAATTAAAGCCATACTTTTTTAAAGCCTTAGACATCACTTCAGATTCAGCTGTAGAAACAGGCACCTCAGACATTTCTTTACGTGCGTTTTGAATTACCTTTCCTTCCACAAAAGACCAAATAAAGCCGGCAAACGAGCCATGCTCTT
>CAXBKC010000067.1:0-12095 GCA_963975615.1 uncultured Oleiphilus sp. | reverse complement strand
ATGCATCATGATCGGTATAACCATCAAGATAAGTCGGTAAGTGTTCTTCAATAGTTTCAAGTACTTCTGACGCTTCCTCGATGAAGATCTCTAATATCTCATCATCAATTAAATCATCTTCTTCAGGAGAAGGCTCTATATCTACTTTTTCAATAGTGGTCTCACTCGTCGATGAAACAAGATCGGCTGTGTCAATGACTGGGATATCAGCATTGCTGTTTATTTCAGCACTAGTATGCTCTAGTTCAGAGCTTTTCGTCATGTCAGAGTCGGTAGAACCAAATTCATTCTCGAGTGCTTCATTTGATAGCTTTTTAGTACCTGGCTTAGCTTCAATACCCGAAAGAATATTAGCTCTAGTAATTAAATGGTCATAGCCACCTGAAGGTCGAAGTTTTGCAAAATCTTCCGTTAGCTCAGGTAGTTTTTCGATAACTGAGTCTAGGAAATCAAAAACATTCAGTTCGATTGTTAAAGATGAATCCAAATGCTTATTTAACAAACTTTCAACAGGCCATGCGATATCTGAAATAGCTTTAGCACCTACGAGTCTGCCACTACCCTTTAAGGTGTGGAAAGCTCGACGCAAGTTTTGTAATGCTTTCTGATCATCAGCATTCGCTTTTAATTGTGTCATGGCTATTTGGATCTCATCCATGACTTCAGAGACTTCTTCCATGAAGATCTCTAAAATTTCTTCATCGATTAGACCTTGGTCTGATTCTTTTTCAATCGCATCTGGCGACTCAGTTGCTACATCTGAGATATGGTGTTGAGACAGCACGGGAACTGAGTTTTCATCTGCTGTTTGTGTTGGGAATCCTAGTTTAGCGACACTTTCCTCTGCAACTTTGAGAATGCGGTCATTATCATGGGCACCTTCAGATAGACGCTCCATATAATACTCGATACTGGTAATGGCATCTGCCAAACGGTCTAATTGTTGCCAATCAGGAATCGCCTTGGTCGCTAATAATGATTCTCTGATATAGGTGCTACATGACCCAAGTAACTTAGCTGCTTGGGGTAATGGTATGATCTGCAAACCACCACGAATACTCTCGAGTAATTCTGGTACATCTTCAATTTCTGAATGATCCCATTGAGATGCGATGAAATTTACAATACTGTTTTTAGCTTGTTCCAGTCCATTTCTGGATTCATAAATAAGTGCGTTATGTGCACTTTGAAAATGTTCCGCAGGCACTTGGAAGCCATCTGTTTCAGGGTTATGCTCTTGAGTATCAAGCCCATTCGGGTTTGATTTTAACGCACTTAAGCTAGCCTCTACATATAGAAGTGCGCCAGCCATATCCATTAGCGTTTGATCTGAAGCTGGTGCATTTGAATTTGCAATATCTTCGATTCGAGAAATTTGTTCTAAGATTATTTTCCGAGCGACGCCTAGGCCTAAAACAGCCATAGTATTAGCAATTTGTATAAGTTGAGGTGTGAGCCTGACTAAATTTTCATTATCTTTGTCATCGCCACGAACATAAAGGTCAAGTTGGTCTTTAACTAGATTCAACTCTTCACCAAGGACTTCAACAACCGATGACATGGTTTCTTGTCCTGGTTGGTGTAGCTTTTCTCTTTCTTGGCTGATTTCTTGTTCGCTAGGCAAAGCTTGGTTTAATTTGAATTGTTCTTTTAATAAGTCAATGCGTTTACTTTCAGTTTTGGTTTTTGCTACATAATAAAGTAAATTTTTCAATAAATCTGAAGGTAAGGGCTTTGCTAATATGGTTTTATGTTCTTCGATCATCAGTTTTATCTGGTGATCAAGATCTCTTAATATCTGTTTGGTTGCAGAACTTAGTCCCACAGAGTCACCTTGTATTGCATCAAGGAAACCAACAGCTACCCACCAGATCTTACCTAAAGGAGTGTCTTGGCAGAACTTTTCTAATCTTGAAAGAACTTTATACAAATAGGCAAAGTTTTCGCTTAGGTCTTGATTGCGAATAATTCCAGCAAGAGAGAATTGAAACATTTGTCTTAATTTACGAAGATTGGCAATTACTTGCTCATCATTCATTCGTAGATTGTGCGATGCATTAGCAGTAACTTCTGCAGCACTTAGGTCTGGTGTGAATAATGACGTATCTGAAAGCAGAGGCTGACCTTGGAGCGCACGTAAATCATTTAAGACAGGCAGCAAAACAACGGGCAAGTCGCGCTGCCCTTTTTGAATATGTTCAAGATAGTTTTCAAGTTGAAGTAATGAGTCCATCAATACTTCTTGCGCTTCTTCCATGCTTGCTACTTTGCCGTCAATCATGACTTGGCAGAGCTTTTCCATTTCTTCAGCAAGCAGAGCGGCACCGTAGAACTCCACCATCTGCAATGTGCCATGAACCTGATGAATATGATTCAGGCAGAAGGTCATCTGTGGTGTGTCTTGATTATTTTTGACAAACGCTTCCAAAGCATTTTGAGCTTGGGATAATGTCTGCTTAATTTCGCCTTTAACCCAGTCTAAGGCAATATAGTCATGGTTGTTCGCCATAACTTCTCCAATCAGTATGCGTTGTCTTTAGTGTTCTTGCGTAGTTTGGCGAATATAAGCCAAAGTTTGTCTATCAGCGACTCTAGATACAAGAGCGTTGTGCCAGTCGAATGCTTCACCTTGGCCAATTACAAGTAAGCCGCCAGGAGCTAAGCGCTCAACTAAACTATCCAAAATGATATGTTTACGCTCTTTTCGAAAGTAAATTAATACATTCTGGCAGTAAATCACGTCCAAATTTCTTAAAGGACTTTTTTCTACATCGATCATATTTGCCATTGAAAAACACACGTTCTTTTTTAATGACTCCTTGATTTGAAACTTATTTCCATCAAGTGCGTTAAAGTATTTATCTATAAGCACTGACTTTAAATCTAATAGCTTTCGGGTGTTATATATACCTTCCCTAGCCTTTGCTAATACAGGTAAGCTTATATCGGTGGCTGTAATACCAAAAGAGCTATTACTACCAACATTAGAAAGCGCTTCTTGGCAAAGTATTGCCAAGGTATATGGCTCTTCACCTGAGCTACAGCCAACACTCCATATATTTAAGGGCTGTATTTTTTTTTCTGGTGTATTGCCTTGAAGTCTTTCACTCAAATAATTTGAATATAAAGAAAGAGATTCTGAGTTACGATAAAATCGAGTTTCCTGAACCATGATTCTATCTAATAAAATACTCCATTCAACAATACCGTCCGGCCTTGAGCATACTTTTTTATAGTATTCGTCAAAATCAGAACACTCTATTTCCCGCATCCTGATTATCAAGTTCGACTCTAATAGTGAACGATGATAAATGTTGATATACATGCCTGTTCGCTCTTCCAGTAACGTTTGCCATTGTAAAAACTGGCTTTCATTTAATAATGGAGAGGGGCAGGGCTCCCAATACATAGCGGGCTCACTAGTCGATAGCTGGCTCATGGAAGCCTGCTCAAAAATATCTTCAATTTCTGGAAGCGCGTTTTTAGACATTTCTCTGATAGTGCCTTTAATGCGGTAGCCATCAGGTGACTCTTGGTTTAGCAACATTGCCATGGTAAACACCTAATAAATTTTAAGTGTTTATTATGATGTATGAGTGTCATTTGCATGCTGGTCATATTCATCTGCAGGTAGTTTAAAGCCAGATACAGACGCTCTTAATTGGCTAGCCATTTCAGACAAGTTACCGATAGATTTCGCTGTTGCAGTTGTACCTGCTGATGTTTGTGAGGTGATTTCTTGAATAACATTCATCGTATTAGATATGTGGCCTGCAGAGAGTGACTGTTGGCGTGAAGCATTCGAGATATTTTGAATTAGATCAGCTAGGGTCATGGATACAGTTTCAATTTCTTCCAGTGCAACACCAGCATCTTGCGCTAACCTTGCGCCTCGTACTACTTCTGCAGTTGTATGTTCCATTGAAATAACCGCTTCGTTGGTATCTGTTTGGGTTGTTTTTACAAGTGCTTCAATCTGCTTGGTCGCCGCTGATGAGCGTTCTGCAAGACGCTGGACTTCGTCGGCAACAACCGCGAAGCCACGACCTGCATCACCAGCCATCGATGCCTGAATCGCCGCATTAAGAGAAAGAATGTTAGTTTGGTCAGCAATGTCGTTAATCAAGGATACGATATCACCGATTTCCTGAGATGACTCACCAAGACGCTTAATGCGTTTTGATGTTTCTTGGATCTGCTCACGTATGGTATCCATGCCGTGAATGGTATTCTGTACAACCTCAGCACCTTTCTTCGCGATGGTTACCGATCTTTCCGCAACTGAAGTAGATTCTGCGGCGTTAGACGATACCTGGTCAATCGATACAGCCATTTCATTTACGGCAGCAGATGCCCCAGCAATTTCTTGCGCTTGATGTTCAGATGACTCAGCCAGTTGCATAGCTGTACTTTGTGTTTCTTGGGCTGATGAAGCAACTTGAAGAGCTGTGTCACGAATCGATTTTACTAAGACTCGCATTTGGTCGATCGCGAAGTTGATAGAGTCAGCGATGGCGCCAGTAAAATCTTCTGTTACCGTTGCTTCAGTAGTTAAGTCACCGTCTGCGAGGTCTGCAAGTTCATCAAGTAGTCGAAGGATCGCGTTCTGGTTTTGTTCATTCTGCTCTTCAGTCAACTGAAGACGGTTTTGACTTTCTTGATATAAGAACCAACCAGCATAAATGATTAGGAAGATAATTAGCGAAAGTATGATGTAAGCTTTATTCGGGCTAGCAAAACGACTATCTGCTTGGCTTTGTAGTTGGGTTGATAGGGTTTTAGTTTCAGCAAGAAGTGCAATAGAGTTATGGAAAATAGAGTTTGCCGCATTACGGACTTTAAATAGTTCAGGAGATGTTGCCAAAATTGCTTTAACGTTGCTGTCCACGAACTCAAAAAGCTCGGAAATAGCTTCTAGACCATAAATTGCATCTTCATCTGTTACTTTACTGATACTCATTGCTTCATTGCCGTCAAACATGGCATTCATTACACGACCGAATAAAGTGGAGTCTTCTCCAAAGCGATTTGCTGCAATTGCTGCATCTTCGTCGCCGGTTAAAATGTTGTTTACACTTCTAACAATACGCTCAGCTCTAAGAGATTGTCTTTCTGCTACAGAAATTTGGTCAGCAGGGGCGTCGTTTGCAAGAAGGTTCATAACTACGTCTTCATATTCGATTTGTAGTTGAGGAATCGTTTCATTAAGTGTTTTTGCTATTTGATGAAGTGTAAGAACAGTTTCTTTATTTTCTAAAATTCTATCTGCGTTAGCTTTAACTGTTTCCCAGCGTTTAGAAACACCGGTCTCAAGTGGTAGCGAGGAAGCTGGAAGACCTGTTTCATTATTACCTTGGGTAATTAAATTCAGTTTGGTTTCAAATTCATGGCGAGAGCGTTGTAGCTCTTCGAAAGCGGCCTTTTTACCCGAGGCAGCTTCTGTGGCATTCTTCGCAATTTCTTGTGAAAGCACCCTCAAATCACTGGCATAGGCACCATATTCCACATCATAATTACTATTTTTTGTGATAAAAAACGAAACCGCGACTAACGAAATCAATAACACAATAAGGGCGATACCCACCGCAAAAATTTGTGAGTTCGTGCTTTGGTTTGTGCTAAATTTTCCAGATATTTTCATTTCCTGGCTCCTGGCCTTACGATCTATTGTATGGTTTACACGTTATTTTTATGTATAAGCTTCTCGGTTTCTTGCTGTTTGATGGACTTATCAAACAGCTATCTCTAGAAACTTTTGATTTTCAGTAAAGCTGAATGTATCAAATACATTCCACTTTTTATCATTCTTTTCATACGATCCATTGACAAAAGGGCGAATTGTTTTTTCAAGTTTAGAATCGTATTTTTCTTTAAAGCTATCTGCAGCAAAATATTGCATGCCATGTACACTGTCGACAACAAAGCCACTTAAAATTTCGCCGTGGTCAAAAATTAACACACGCTTATCCCGACTATTAGATGAACGATGATTTAAGTCGAAAAATATTCCAAGATCCATAATCGGTAGCAGACGTCCACGGACGTTGGCTACTCCCAGCATCCAACTTTTTACTCCGGGAACGTTAGTAAATTTTGGCAAGTGGATAATTTCAGAAATAGAGCCCATTCCGGCAACAAAATATGAATTGGCTATGGTAAAGCCAATACCATTCCATAATTCAACGGCTTCATTTTGTTCAGGAAGACCTGATGAATACTGAATGCTTTTTTGGGCAATGTCAGTGAGTAGTTGAAATGGGTTGTCTCTTTTTGAAGCCATGAATATTGGTAGCCTTCTCTTACTTCAATAGTTCATTAATAGTTTTGTTTAAGCTGCTCTCAGACACAGGTTTGACCAAGTAACCTTTAGCTCCTTGTCTCGTTCCCCAAACCCTATCGGTCTCCTGATCTTTAGTGGTAACAATAATGACCGGAATATCAGCTGTTTCAGGGGCTCTAGTTAGCTGCCGAGTTGCTTGGAAACCATTTAGTCCAGGCATAACGACATCCATAAGAATTAAGTCTGGCTGCTCAGCCCTTGCGACAGCAACACCATCAGCACCATTATCCGCTGTAATGACTTCGTGATTATTGCTTTCTAAAATACTTGAAATTTTGCGGATTTCTGTTGGTGAATCATCGACGATTAAAATACGAGCCATAGTTCCTCCTGGCGACACACTATTCGTTTACAGTTTGATTTGCCTTTTAATGTAAATCAAACTGAAGTTCTTGATAAAAAGGACGCGAGTATATCAGGCGTCCTAGTGATTAGGCATATGATTACGAATAGTATTTAGTAATTCATCTTTGCTAAACGGTTTTGTTAAATACTGATCTGATCCAACTATGCGTCCTTTAGCTTTATCAAATAAACCGTCTTTACTGGAAAGCATAATGACAGGTGTCTTTTTAAAGGCACTGTTATTTTTTATGAGCGCGCATGTTTGATAGCCATCTAATCGGGGCATCATAATGTCCACGAAAATAATGTCTGGATGCGAGTCTGCAATTTTTGCCAAAGCGTCAAATCCATCGGTTGCCGTAATAACGGTACAGCCGACTTTTTTCAGCAGTGTTTCAGCGGTCCGACGAATAGTTTTACTATCGTCTATAACCATAATTTTAAGGTTTTCGAAATTCTCTTCCATTGTCTAGCAGCCTGGGGCACTTGAAGATTTACTCATCGCTTCAGTAATTTGAAGCGCGTTACATCATGGTGTTTTGAGACACCATTATTCCACTATAGACCAATATCTTAAAAGTGTTTATTAATATCATTTCACGATAACTTTGATAAACACCTATTATGTATAGTTTAAATACAAATACTAAGAAAGAAATTGTTTTATATAAAATGTAATGAAAGTTAAACTAACGTAACTTATTAAAATAGGTCTAATTCTCAAGTAAGATTAGTACACTTTTTTAAATACGCAGGTTTTAAATGACAATTAATTTAGGAATTTTGATGGACCCTATCGGAGACATCAATATTAAGAAAGACAGTTCATTTGCGATGCTGCTTGCAGCCCAAAAGAAAGGTTGGAATATTTTTTATATAGAAATGTCCGATTTATTTCTTGAACAAGGTGTCGCTAGGGCACGTGTTCGTAAGTTATCCGTGGTTCGAGATAAAAATAAATGGTTTGAGTTTCTATCAGACGAGACAGTTAATTTAAATGTGCTTGATGTTATTTTAATGCGCAAAGACCCTCCTGTAGATGCCGAATATATTTATGCTACGCATATTTTAGAGAGAGCAGCTAATCAAGGTGTTTTAGTTGTTAACCGCCCACAAAGCTTGCGTGACTGTAATGAAAAGTTATACGCAACGGCTTTTCCTCAGTGTTGTCCGGAAGTTTTAGTGGCATGTGATCAACACCGTTTGAAAGAGTTTTGTCACCAACATGGTGATGTTATTTTTAAACCTTTAGATGGAATGGGTGGCGCGTCTATTTTTAGGGTGAAGTCCGGCGATAGCAATTTAAGCGTCATACTAGAAACATTGACTGATCATGGCTCACAACAAATTATGGCACAACGCTATTTACCCGAGATTAAACAAGGCGACAAACGGATTTTGATTATAGATGGTGAGGCAATTCCTTATGCCTTGGCAAGAATTCCTGGGAAAGGTGAGCTGCGTGGTAATTTAGCCGCTGGCGGCCGTGGTCAAGCTCAGCCTTTGACTGAAAGGGATTATTGGATTGTTGATCAGATAAAAGATGACTTGCGTGAACGAGGGCTTTTATTTGTTGGTATTGATGTAATTGGCGATTACTTAACAGAAATCAATGTGACCAGCCCTACCTGTATTCAGGAAATTGATAATGCCTATGATACAGATATAGCAGGAAAGCTAATGGTTGCTATTGAGAGACATCTCGCAGTGAATCAAAGTGTGTAATATTAGGTTTAGGAGGCAAGTTTGGCTCAAAAAATAGAAGCTGGGGTTAGCGCTGCAGACCGCCTTGGTTTCACTGTTTTTGTTGCGGTTGCGATACATGTCTTGTTAGTGCTGACTGACTTTCTTGAGGAAGACCCTATACCCTCTCCATTTACAATGGAAATTACCCTTTCTCGTTATGATGATAAAAAAGCACCCGAAAAAGCCGACTTCCTTGCAGAAACAAATCAATTAGGAAGTGGTGAGCTAGAAGAGAAAGTGAAACCAAGTTCACCTATTCCTATTCCAGCGCCGCCCGTTGTTGAGCAGTTAATTGTTACGCCATCTCCTGCTCCGGCAACGCCTGAGCATAAGAAGACAAAAGTTATTACCTCAGTTAAATCGGATCTTAAGCCTCTTTCTATTGAAAAAACAGAATACTTATTTCCTGAAGACTTAATTAAATCTAATCGTTCTCTTCTAGAGCAAAGTTTAGAGATAGCAGCTTTAGAGGCTGATTTTGATAAACAGCGAGAAAGTTATGCTCGTCGTCCTAGAGTAACGCGCTTAACGGCAGCTTCAACAATGAAGGCAGAAGACTCACAATATGTTTCGCATGTGGTCAGAAAAATAGAACGAACAGGTAGCCATAACTTTCCAAATGATGCGGGCCGAAAATTATATGGTAAGCCAAGGGTCTTAATCTCAATTTATTTTGACGGGTCGATTAGAGACATAAAGGTGTTACAAAGCTCAGGGAATTTAGTTTTGGATTCTGAGACAATAAATATTGTTCACCGTGCTGGTCCATTTGCCCCTTTCCCCAAAAATGTTAGAAAAGAAAGAGACGTGTTAGAACTGATTAGAACCTTCTCGTATAACAAAAGTGGAGTATCAAGTTATTAGTCAGTTTAATAGCCTTGCCAATCATTTTCTGATATCGATGCCTCAAATGCTTGACCCAAGCTTTGCAGGTGCTTTGACATATATCTGTGAGCATAATGAAGAAGGCGCGATGGGAATAATCATTAATAGACCTATAAAAATAGGCTTAAATGATATTCTGGCACAATTAAATATGCCGGATATAGATAAGTCTTATTCAATTCATTGGGGGGGGCCAGTGCAAGAGGATAGAGGGTTTATTATCCATACTGCGAAGCAAGAAAACGGCCAACAATGGGAGTCGAGTTTGGAGATTGTACCAGGTATTCGACTAACAACCTCTAAGGATATTATAAAAGCAATTGCCGAAAATCAGGGGCCTGAGAAATTTATCATCGCTTTGGGATATGCCGGTTGGGGAAGCGGACAATTAGAGCAAGAGTTAGCAGAAAATACTTGGTTATGCTGTCCTGCAAATGAACAGCTTTTATTTGACGTTGATGTAGCTAATAAACGAAAAGCTGCAATAAACGGTTTAGGTATTACTGAGCATCAGTTAAATTCACAGATAGGTCATGCCTAATGACTCAAGCTAGCAGCACAAACAGTTATCTTTGTTTTGATTTTGGTTTAAAGCGTTTTGGTGTGGCTGTTGGAACAGAGTTATTGAAAACGGCTTCTGAGCTAAGCCCTATTTCGGCGAAAGATGGTATACCTGATTGGCAGGTAATTGAAGCCTTGGTGGCAACCTGGAAACCAACTGGTTTTGTGGTTGGTTTACCTTTAAATATGGATGGCACACAAAGTGATATGTCACTTAGGGCAACTAAGTTTGGGAAAAGGCTAAAAGGACGCTTTAATAAACCTGTTGAAATGATGGATGAGCGCTTAAGTAGTTTTGAGGCAAAAGCTTACGTTAGAGAAAAAACAAACAAATTTGTCGATTTTGGTGATCACTCTGTTGATGGCGCGGCGGCATGTTTAATTTTAGAGAGCTGGTTTGCTTCTGATAATTAACAACGAATTTACCTTATCCAAAAAAGGATGGTTTCTATGCATGATCAGGCTTCGGTAGCATTTCTGATAGATTCAATGGCACAGCAGTTGAGCGAATTTATCGTTCAAAAAGACTATCAGAAATGTGAATTTGTCGGTATTCGGACGGGCGGCGTTTGGGTTGCACAGGCAATTCAAAAAGTTCTGAATAATCGGCAGGCTTTAGGGGAATTAGACATTTCTTTTTATCGTGATGATTTTACTCAAATTGGTTTGAACCCAAAAGTTACCCCCTCTAGTTTGCCTTTTGAGACAAAAGATAAGCATATAATTTTGTTTGACGATGTCTTAATGTCAGGCAGAACCGTCCGTGCGGCAATGAATGAGCTCTTCGATTACGGTCGCCCTGCCAGTATTACCCTAGCTGTGTTAGTGAATTTAGGTAAGCCGCAATTACCCATTGCGCCTGATATAGTCGGGACAAATATCAGCTTGAAGCCGGGACAAAGAATTAAGCTGTTAGGTCCGGATCAGTTGCGCTTAAATGTGAAAGAAAGTCAGGCTAATATTGAAAATCTAAAATAAATACTTGCCGATAAAAAGCAAAGAGGTATGTATTAAAAATAACCAAGCAATGCGCGTTATAACAATTAGATCATTTGTAGGAAAATAGCATGCAAACGTCACAAGATACCTTCACACAGGGATCAATTCAGTTAACAAAAAGTGGTCGCCTCAAGCATTTTTTGACTATAACAGGTTTGAGTAAAGAGATATTAACCGAAATTCTGGATACTGCAGATTCACTCATAGAAGTCGGTGAGCGAAATATCAAAAAAGTACCCTTGTTACGTGGCAAGACGGTCGTTAATCTCTTTTTTGAAGCAAGTACCCGAACAAGAAGTACATTTGAGTTGGCTGCAAAGCGCTTATCGGCGGATGTACTTAACTTGGATATCAATACCTCAGCAACATCGAAAGGTGAATCTTTATCTGACACACTCAAAAATCTTGAAGCGATGGCAAGTGACATGTTTGTCGTTCGTCATGCTCAAAGTGGTGCTGCGCACTTTATAGCCGAGTCGGTGACGCCAGGGGTTTCAATTGTAAATGCAGGTGATGGTTGGCATGCTCACCCAACACAAGCAATGTTAGATATGCTGACAATTCGCCAAAATAAAGAAAAGTTTGAAGGGCTGAGAGTGGCCATTATTGGGGATATCTTGCACTCCAGAGTCGCACGCTCACAGATTAGAGCTCTCAATACTCTTGGTGTGGAAGAGGTTAGAGTGATTGCCCCAAATACCTTATTGCCAAAAAATGTTGAGTCGCTTGGAGTAACCGTTTTCAACTGCATGGATGACGGTCTAAAAGATATTGATGTGATTATTATGCTGCGGCTTCAACGTGAAAGAATGCAGGGTGCACTTCTTCCTAGTGAGAGTGAATATTACAGTCTTTATGGTCTCACTACAGAAAGGTTAAAGATTGCTAAACCAAATGCGATAGTCATGCACCCAGGGCCAATTAATAGAGGTGTAGAAATAGAGTCAGAAGTAGCGGATGGTGGGCAGTCCGTTATTCTTGATCAGGTAACGAACGGAATTGCAATTCGTATGGCGGTAATGTCTATGGCAATGGGAGGGCAGATGGAAGAACGGCAAGCGAAACAAAAAGCCCAAAATGAGCTAAACGCCAGCGAGGGGCAAGCATGAATATCAGAATCATCAATGGAAAGCGTTTGAATCTTGATTTTACTTGGGTCGATTCCCAGTCTATTGATATTCAGGATGGTGTTATTGTCGCCTTCGATGAAGAGAGTAAA
>CAXBKC010000066.1:0-12280 GCA_963975615.1 uncultured Oleiphilus sp. | reverse complement strand
CCCACTTCCAAGCCATAAAACATCTATCCAGTACTTGAGCGACCAAGACCCCTAACAAACAGAGAATATTAACTTCAGTAAAATACTTATTGATATCACCAAAATCAATAACAAAACCCAAGCCCACAAGTAGTGCAAGTGAAACTGTAATTTTCCAATATTTTTTAATCAGTAAAGCGCTCATCGCAACCCTCTAATAAGGCACTTTGCAACGCCTTTAATTCTAAGCGATTTAATTGCTCTACTAATTGTTCCTTTATGGATAGCGGTATTTTGAAATAAGTTCTAAACCTCATCTGCACTAGCATCCCTTGATCTATGATCAGTGACTATAATATTACTGTTTATTTTAGGGGCTTTCAGTTGTCATAACTTAGCGATAATACCTATATAGCAATGACAGCTAACATGAGGCATAAATACGCTTAACCGTTTGATCAAACGCAGCCCAACTATGGAATTCGCGCACAAAATCCTCGGCATTCTTAGTTAACATTTGCGTGCGGTCATGATCGTTAATCAATTCTTTGATGCCTTGAGCAAAGCTCAGAGCATCTGGCTCAACCAACATTGTATTATCATCGCTCATTACCTGAGTGTGGGTTGGTAAACGTGTAGCCAAAACAGGCACGCCAGAATCAAGATAGCTATATACCTTCATTGGCGTATTAACACCTTGGGTTCTTGGTGATAAGAGCACATCTGCTTGTTTCATTAAGGCATATAAATCGGCTACTGGCTGTTTACCTAGAAAGAATATCGAAGCAGATACACCCAACTCTTTCGCCTTGGATTGGTAGGCTTCGATATGCTGATCTTCGCCACCGACTACCACCAAAGCAATATCACTAAGCTCAGAACACGCTTGCGCAAAGCCTTCGAGCATTAAATCAACCCCTTGATAGCTTTCTAAATTGCCTATATACATCAAAACTTTATATTTTAATGCTTTTTGAGTGTGCACCTTGTGGTCAAGACCATTTTCTTGAATCGGCGTATTGTGGGATAGATCAGCGATATGCTGCTGGATATTAATACCGCTTGAGGGGGTTTCTTGGCTTTTATCCAATAAAGAAATATCTTTCAGGGCAATGGTCGCTTTATCTTTAGCAAGCCTAAATAGCTCAACATCCTTTACTAAAGCATCACAACAGGGAACCACAACTTTTGCAAAGCGTGCAGGTAATGATTCGATAAAGCGTAATATAAATTCTATCTTTTTCAAAATAGGCGCTTTGTCTATCAACTGCGTTACCATTGAAGAGTCCATATCGTAGATATAGGGCGTTCTAAAAAATGGGCAAACAAGCATTGCAAAATAGACACTTTCTTCAACGGCATGAACGACGTTGTAACGTTTTTTGAACATTAGACTGAGAAATTTTATTAAGACAAACAAATCTAAATAAAGCTTTTTGAGCGAGAAGCCTGGCCGAACGCCTGAAACCTTTGTAAAAGGCTTTACTCGATGGTAGGTCACACCGGGATAATTACGGTCTTCGCCCTCAGGAAAAGTAATAACATCTACTTCATGACCTGCTCCAGATAAACTTTTTAAGAGCAAACCGACAGCGATAGGTGTGCCTCTCTCTTGATAAAAAGGGTGAGGTGCCATCATTAGTATTCTCATCATTACAGCCTATCGAGTATTGGTTACTAGCTTAGAGTTTAAATGTATTTAGCTAGCCTCAGCTTAATCTGATCCATAAGGAAACGAAACGTTGAAGACAAGCTTCCATATAACTTTGGGGTCTTATTCATATTTTTAACGCAACTAATCCAAGCACTACAGGTATCTATTTTACCTTCTATAATGTTGCCATATGCACCTGAGCGAAAAAGATGGTTCTTAATCGGTAAAGGGTCTGACCCCGCCAATATAGGAATATTATATTTATGCGCCAAGCCGAACGCTGGTATATTGGTCCAAACTTTGGGTCTGCCGCCATTATCCCCTAATACAATCATTGAGTTGCCATTAATTTTCTGACGAACCAATGCCCCCCTCTCACCCAACCACTTACCTACGCCCCATGGCAAGATAACCAAGTAATCTTTACCGTAATCTTTGAGATAATCATCAAGCGGTAAACCAGAAGGGATTTCTTTAGCACAACCGACTATGATAACTTCTATTCTTTCAAGTGAATTTATCTGACGTGCGCGAAAAACAGACACCTCTACTTCATTAACTGTAACAAGCAAGGTATTTTCATCTTTGGTCTGCACATCAAAAGATGGAGTACCGGCATGAGATGTGAGCTCTGAGAACCAATCCGTGGCTTCCATTTCTACCAAGCAAATTGCTATGCAACTAGAACTATTATCAATACATGCTTTAATGTTATTAGAAGTCGCTGAAAAAAACTCAGGAAATGAAATTGTAGGGTGATAGTGGCAATGACTATCAATAAACGTAGAAGCTTGTGACATTTTCCCTTGCACTTACTTTTATTCCTTATAATAAAGAGTGTTTCAGTCCTTTCATAATTATCTTGCATATAAAAAAACAATACTATAAGTTTTGCTTATTTAGCTGCAATATATCAAGTAATAATCTAGAACAATGGTTATTTAATTTTTGCACAATAATTATGACAAGCCGACTAACTAATAGATGAGAAAAATAAAAACGTCGCTTACGTCATCATTTTTAATTCGAAACACTCAAATGGACTTTATTGCCTCGTGCCGAAACAAAAACTAAAACCAACGCTATCTGTTATAGCACCTCTGTACAATGAGGAGGAGTCGGTAATTCATTTACACAGAGCTATACGTGACGCTCTCGACTCAACAGACATAGATTATGAAATTCTTTTTGTCGACGATGGCAGCAAAGATCAGACTGTAGAAGTGTGCAAGACATTAACCGAGCAAGACCCCAGACTCAGACTTATACAGTTTCGCAAAAATTATGGTCAAACACCCGCCATGGCGGCCGGTATAGACAATGCCCGCGGAGAAATTCTAGTCACAATGGATGGTGACTTGCAAAACGACCCCAGTGACATTCCAATGATGCTGGATAAACTTGAAGAAGGGTACGACATAGTTGTTGGTTGGCGGCATAATCGTCAGGACAAACTATTGACCCGAAAAATCCCATCAATGATTGCAAACCGTTTAATAGGAAGTGTGACCGGCGTTCCAATCAAAGATAATGGCTGCTCATTAAAAGTATACCGAGCAAAAATAATGCAACAAATGCCATTTTATAATGAGATGCATCGTTTTATTCCTGCGCTACTATCTGTTAGCGGTACAAGAATTGCTGAAGTTAAAGTAAAACACCACGCGAGACAGTTTGGTGAGTCAAAATATGGCTTATCCCGCATTTATAAAGTTCTACTCGACCTTCTTACTATTAAGACTATTTTATCTGTCACCAGCCACCCGACCGCTTGGTTTGGTAAAATATCACTTATCCCTTTTGCCATCAGCTTATTTTACAGTTTTTTCATTCTCGCTCAGGTAGCAAATGGCGATAATATTATTATAAGCCTCAGCGTGGCATTAATATTTTTATCCTTAGGCGTATTCACCATTAGCTTAGGTTTTTTATGCGAACTCATCTATCAAAAAGGCAACTTAAGAATAGATAAACTTGCACTATCAACAGCTATGACCCACGGCCATATCAACTCCATCATCACCAAAGAGCAACAATGACATGAATAACAACATCTCTATCAATAAACTTTCCGTCATTGTTCCTGCTTATGAACGCACCAAAGATGTTGCCCAGCTATTCAAAGAATACAAAGCACAATGCGACAAACTATGCCCAAAAGTTGAATATATTTATGTCGTTAGTACTGAGCAGGAATCTTTAACTGAAGAGCTCAAACTTCTTCAAGAGCAGAATAAGGACATGAAACTCATCATACTCAACAGAAATTACGGTGAAGCCACTGCAATTCAAGCAGCATTCAGCCATTGTTCAGGTGACTTTATTCTGACTCTTCCACCATACAAGCAAGTAAGAACTGAAGAGTTAGTAAAATTATTTGAGGAAATAGGTGATTCTGATATTGCTTTAGCGAAGCGCTGGCCAAGACTAGACAGCAAGTCCAACCAGTATCAAACAAAAATCTTTAATAAAATGCTACAAAAGCTTTCTGGTTTAAAATTTGATGATGTTGGTTGCGGAGTTCGGCTGATTAAAGCTGAAGTTCTGAAAGAAGTGTTCATGTATGGTGATCAATGGCGTTTTTTACCACTTCTCTCATATCAACTAGGCTACCATTCAACCGAAGTTGAATTAACGCAAGCGGGCGAAGATACCCATAAGAGATTCTATAGCCCTGGCGTTTATTTAAGGCGCCTACTCGATTTACTAACTATAATTTTCTTAACAAAGTTCAATAAAAAACCGCTTCGCTTTTTTGGACTGATAGGTAGCAGCTCAATTCTAATGGGAATCTTTGGCTTACTTTATCTGTCATTTGAAAAACTCATTCTAGATGTCGCCATGGCAGACCGCCCCGCCCTAGTTCTGTTCTCATTATTTATAGTGCTAGGCTGTCAACTTATCGCCATCGGTTTAGTTGGCGAGACTGTAATTTTTACTCACTCAAAAGAGCTAAAAGAATACCGAATTAAAGAAATAATTGGGCAGAATGAATAAAAAGTCAAAGAGCCACGAAATTACTGAAAAAATAAATTATAAAAAACTTAAAATGGGACAAGACTTGCTGTGAAAACTATTCCCTAGTACAAGTCCCATTTAAGTGTCACACCTACAGAGAAATCCTCATACTCTTTTCTCGCATTTTTATTATTTCCACGCCGTTCGTAAGCAACAAAGCCCTCGGTAGAAAAATCTACCGTCCAAAAATATGCACTATCTATCGTATAAGTTTGCGTAAAATTGTCACCAGCATCGGGCCTATCAAGAAGTTTTTGCTTAACTTGCTGATAGGTGAAACCCCCAGTTAAACCTTCTTGTATTTGCTGGCTTATATTTAGAGACAGACCCACAGATCTCTCGTCATTTTGTTGTATGTCGTAATTTTGATCAGTCCAAAAGGCACTAACAGTGTATTGATATAAATCAATACTTCTATTTATCGAAATATTTGCGTTTTTTTGCTTAATAATATCTAGCTGTGTTGTGGTTTCTAAGAGGGGATTATCTAAACTAAAGCTTGGATTTTCAGCAATCAAATCCTCAAGCGAGCCAAAACCTATTGAGGAGTCTGAGATGGATTCTGAGTACTGGGCGACAACATTATGATAATAAATTTCTTCACGCTGAAGCTGAATATTGAAAAAGTTACCCGAAACCGTTTGCTTATTTTCTGATCTAACTTCATTCCGACCAACCTGAGCACTAAAATCCCCATGTGAGAACTGTCGATTCACCCCGACATTCAAAGATATATTTTGCGAACGCTCATCGCCATTTAAACGTGTTCGCCCCCGTTCTTTTATTTCTATGATACGGTCGTAGTTACTATTCAAACTTAAATCAGTAATACTATTGTATTGATAGATATAGCTAGCGTTGGCAACAATACGTTTGGTGTCTGCAGCGTCATCATCTGAATTTTCTACTTGTACGTAACTAGCGCCAAATTGAAAAACAGACACTTTATTAAGGCGGTAATTGATATTTGGCCCTGTACTGAAGGTATCTCGATCTTCCCGATTATCGGGCGTATCCCCTGCTGACGAATCACTTAAAACTTGAGTCCGTGTAAACGATGTACGCCAATCTAAAAAGTCTTCGACAATATTAAAGTTAAAAAGACCAAAACCTGTCGTTAGCTGGGTTTTATCAGAAAAGGTCTTGTTGAGGTAGAACTCTTGCGAAAGATCAAAGCTGGCATCGGCACTAAAACGCTTCCTTTCTTCTTTTAGGGTTACATTAACACCTACACGCTCAATCACGTCATCTTCAGTATTCGTGGATGCTAACCTAGCATTGGTTGTATATTCAGTATCAGAATATAAACTGGCATCTAGCTCCAATGCTTGAACCAATGATGGATTTAGTAAATACAGCCCTAATACACATACAGCTATTTTTGTATTTGGTGTTGTAACAACTTTTCTACCGAGGGCCATACTGACAATTCATCCTTAAAAATAAATATGCGTTCCTAGTTGTTATAAACCAAACCAACCAGTTTTTCTTTATCAACAGAGGCAATAGCGGTTTCGACTTGCTCGATAGTCGCCCGACCATGAGGCACAACTAAAAGCACCATATCCGATATTTCAGTTAAAATGCGCGCTTCCGATGAATCAACCACAGGCGGAGCATCAATAAAGATATATCTATCGGTATAACGTGAACGAATTTCGTCGATAAAACTTTGCATTTTTTCTGATGAGAAGTACTCGGCAGCACCTTCGCTATTTCCACCAATTGGCACAACCCTAAGACGTGGAATACCTGTCGCATAGACTACATCTTTTATATGTAGTTTGCCATTGCTAAGGTAGTCAGTAATACCTGTTTCTGCCTCTCCAATAATGAGTTCATGCAGGCTTGGGGAATAGAGGTTGGCATCGATCAGCATACTTGTTTTTGCTTTATCTAAGGCGAAAACGGCCGCTAAGTTTTTAGTAACATAACTTGCGCCACCACCATGATTTATGGATGACACCATACATACGAAATTCTTTTTATCGTTTTTCTTAAGCAACTGTGTTCTAAGCTCACGAAAGGTGTTAAGGATTTTAACATTCCCCACCCTACCGTTAATGATTTTTAACTTTTCTAATTCAGTCAGCGTGAAGCGATCCACCTCTCCCATGCGAGAGATATCTGATTCGTTTGTTTTTAGTTTCTCAACAATCTGCATGTTTAAAGCCTTTTTGCGTGAAGAAATGACCCCACCCTTGCCCTACCCTTGCCAGGAAAGGAAGTTATTAGTCTTCGCCTCCCATTAAGGAAGCATATAATAGCTCTTATGCCTCACCCTTATTAAAGAGAGAGAACTGCTTGCTTACACACCTATATTCAACAAGCCAGCTCTAGAAGCGTACGCTAATCCAACATATGTCGACATAATTAATGCCCCCAAAAATAGGCAAATGATCATATCTGTTCTAACGACTCTTTTGGTAAAGGCTGTTTTAATATGCGGTATTACGGCTAGTGTTGGTACGCTAAAAGCTAATAAACGCTCAGGAAAGCGAATTCGTGGATCTACTAACACATAAGCGACAATTAAGCCGATAATAGCAAGCAAACCCGCTATAGGCCCTAAAACAACAAAATGCACAAAGCGTAATCCGATTGGGTTTAATGGTGGCAGTGCCGGCTCTTGAATTCTGTACGTAACACCTTGCCCTTCTATATTTAAAGTCATTGATAGGCGAGCTTTTTCCTTTCGCTCAAGCATATCTTCATAGATTTTCTTAGTTACTGTATAGTCTCGAGTTAACTCAGATTCTTGGGCGTTGCGTTCTGCAATGCGCTTACGACGCTTATACTCTTGCTCTTGTAAAGATTCGAGCGCAGTGAGACGTTTTTCTTTTGCTTTCATTTCTGTTTGGACAATTGATAATCGACTGCGAAGCTCTTGATATAAAGGATTTAATACAGAGTCTTCATCACTCTTAGCTCTAGTTTTACCACTATCATTCTTTTTAGTTTCTGTCGCGCTTAGAATCGCTTTGCGTACATCTTTTATCTGATAGGTTAAGCTAACAACATCCGGGTAATCTTCTGTATATCGTAACAACAGATTATTCCTTTGCGTTTCAAGCGCGGTTAAGCGTTCTCCATAGACATCGGCTTTAAACTTTGCGGATGAGTATTCAGACTCATTCCTCAGCTGCTTTTGCAATGATGTTATCGTTGTTCGACCTTCATCCAAGCTTATCTTAAGCTCTTCTATTTGCGCTCTTAAACGGCTAATACTTGCATCTACATCACCATCTCGACCATCAAAGTTATTTGCTCGAAATATTTTTAGGTTCTCTTCAGCTAATAGCAGCTGATCTTTATATTGTTTTACTTGATTGTCGATAAACCTAAAGGCTTCACGACTTTCCGACCTTTGCTCATCTGAGCTAGCTTTGATAAATACATCAATCACTTTATTGATCAATTGATATGCGTCGTCGGCGGTAGAGTCGGAATAGCTCACCTTAATATAGCTAGAACCTAGCCCTGAGATTTTGAGGTTATTACGAAGTTGATTAATTTTTTGACCTAAAGCTTCGGCACTTTCAAAGCCATCCAAACCATATACAGACTCTACTGCCTCTTTCAAAATTCGTGGAGAATGCATCATCTCCTTAACAACTTTGGTTTGATTTTGAACACTACCCTGCGCCGCTTGATTATTTAACAGTGGCTTTAGAATATTCTGGTTGTCTGCAAAAATGGTTGCCGACACTTCAAACTTTGAGGACCAAAACATACCCACAACCAGCACAGCAAAGCTGATAAGCGCAAAACCGAATAGACATAAGAATTTACGTTGCCATGCTTCCCTAAAAACAACATTGACATACTTTAGTATCAGCGAAAAATCCATATGTATTTAGAAACCTCTTTCTGGCACGGTAATAATATCTTGCGGAAAAAGGATATAGTTAGAATCGAGAATACCCTTTTCTAGAATATCGTTCAGGTAAATGGGGTAAACCTTGGCGCCTTCTTTTGTTTGTCGATACAGTTTTGACTGATCGGCATTGGCAAAAGGCGTTACGCCACCCGCTTCAAGGATAACATCTAGAACGGTAATGCCTTTCCTATAAGGAATTGAGCGTTGAGCAGCCACCGCGCCAGTCACACGAACACGGTGAATAAACTCAGCACTAGTTGGATTTGAAACAATCACGGTCACTTTAGGGTTACGAATATAACTACTTAAACGCTCTTCTATTGTCTTTGAAAGATCAATTGTTGATACGCCGTCAACCTCTACATCTCCAGCAAGGGGTACGGAGATTTTACCATCGGGCCTAACTACGACGGAGACAGATAAGTCCGGGTTCCGCCAAACATTCACCGTAACTGCGTCGCCTACACCTAGCTTGTATTCATCGACAATACCAATACTCGATTCGACCGGCTGTTCTGTGACGACATTTTTGGTGCTACATGCGGCTAATATAAAAGTGACGACGATGACTAACAATAATCTCATACTTGCTCCTAAAGTTTGTTTCTCAACATTCATGTTTATTTTTTATTCCGACATACTCAACCGGCAGAATTCGCCCGTTAAAGGCTGTTCCTGAACTTCAAGGTTTCTTTATCCGTTTCGACCTTTCGACAAGCTCAGGGCAGGCATACTCAACGAGCGGAATTTCTGGTCCCTGAGCCCACCGAAAGGTCGAAGTGCTAATGCACTCCCTTACCTAATAACACGACTTCAACCGTTTGTATAACAATCAATACATCCATAAAAAAACTATAATTTTTGACATAGTATAAATCGTACTTTAGCTTACCTCGTGCATCATCTACAGATGCACCGTAAGGATACTTCAGCTGCGCCCAACCCATTAAGCCAGGCTTAACTCGGTGCCTTGCGTCGTAATAAGGTATTGCTTCGTTTAACTCTTTAACAAATTCAGGCCTTTCAGGCCGTGGGCCAACAAAGCTCATATCACCTTTAAATACGTTATATAACTGCGGTAATTCATCTAAACGTGTGTTGCGAATAAACGCCCCCACCCGAGTAACTCTAGCATCGTTTTTAGCTGCCCATACTGCTTTACCATCTTTCTCAGCATCTTGTGACATGCTTCTAAATTTATTAATTGAAAACTCTTTGCCATTCAAGCCTACGCGAACTTGCTTGTATAAAATAGGCCCTCTGCTTTCTAAGCAAACAGAAATAGCAGTTAGCAGCATAAATGGCCACGCTAGTAGCAATATTAAACTTGCGATTGTTAAATCAAACATACGTTTCATTATGTCGCGAAGTTGTGAGTATACAAATCCATCTGAAAATAATGCCCAGCTTGGTCTAAGCATTTCGACTTCAACCTTTGACAGCTCTCTTTCAATAAATGCCATTGGCTCGGTAACACTCACGCCACTTAATTTACAATCTAAAAGAGCGCTTATTGGTATTTCACCACCTTCACTCCTTCTACGTTCGTCTGGGGCGACTATAATTTCACTAATATTGTTTTGCTTAATAAACCCTGGCCAGTCTTCGGGTTCATTAATAATCAAACTTGGGTCGACCATGGTCTCACCTTGGCCACATTTTATGCAGCCAAATATTTTAAAGCTTAGCTCGGCATCTTCTGGCCTTACTTTTTCCAGTACTTGCTGCGCAGTGCTGCCAACACCCAAAATAACGACATGCCGGCTTAGTTGGGCAATATCAACTATTTTATAGAACAGCACTCTTAGTATGAGCACAAACACAAGCGAGAAGGTTATTGCAAAGGCCAGTACACCCCGACCAAGATAAAGACTAGGAAAAATGTAATATAAAATTGTAAGGCTTCCTGTACCCAGGAAAAAGTAGGCGACTATCGTCCGGAGTAACATTCCAGTTAAACCTTCTCGGAATATACTCGTGTACACGCCCATTGCTAGAGAACAAGAACTCATCACCACTGCATATACAATCAGCTGTAACTCAGGATGCTCTAAATAAAGAAGGCCTGGATTTTCAGACCATAAGTTTCTTAACTCTACTCCAGCCAGGACCGAGCACATGAGAAGCCCAAACTCAATGGCGCCTAAAAATAAGAATTTTGTATGCAGATAGTGATTTAATACTCGTACATGAGCCACTAACATTTACCTTGATGAAATTTTAACTAACAAATAAATGGATTGACGTAGGCCTAAGAATTTAGAATTCTACGCTTAATAATAGACTATTTCTTTAAATTATCAGCGTCTTACTTTACTATTCCGTAAATTCACCGCAGCCAAACAAAAAGTCGGCTGCATTATGCAACATTATTTTGCTTTATTTAAGACACAATCTCTATCATTCCGTAATTAGAATAACTGATAGGACGACAGAAACACTATGGAAAGCACACCTCGAATATGCGTTATCGGGCAAGGATATGTCGGCCTCCCGCTTGCAGTGGAATTTGGTAAGTATTACCCAACTATTGGTTTCGACATAAAACAAGATCGCATCAATGAACTAAAAGACGGTGTCGATAGCACGCTAGAATGCTCTAGTGAAGAACTAGAAGACAGTAAACCCATCTCATTCAGTTTTACATTAAGCGAAATTGAAGACTGTAACGTCTATATTGTTACTGTCCCTACACCTATTGATAAATATAAAACTCCCGATTTAACGCCCTTATTTAAAGCCAGTGAGATGATTGGCAAGATTATTAAAAAAGGCGACTATGTCATCTACGAGTCAACGGTTTATCCTGGCGCAACAGAAGAAGACTGCATACCTCTGATTGAAAAACACTCTGGTCTAAAATTAAACCAAGATTTTTTTGCAGGCTATAGCCCTGAACGCATAAACCCCGGCGATAAAGAGCATAGAGTTACCAACATTCTTAAAGTGACCTCTGGCTCTACACCGGAAGCAGCAACACACATAGACAACCTGTATAAAAGCATTATTACGGCAGGCACACACAAAGCTAGCTCTATACGGGTAGCAGAAGCCGCTAAGGTAATCGAAAACACTCAGCGCGACGTGAATATAGCTCTGGTCAATGAACTTTCATTAATTTTCGATAAAATGGGTATTGATACTTTAGAAGTATTAGAAGCAGCGGGCACTAAGTGGAATTTCTTACCTTTTCGCCCAGGCTTAGTGGGTGGCCACTGTATTGGTGTTGATCCTTACTATTTGACCCATAAGGCGCAATCTGTTGGTTTTCATCCAGAAATGATTTTGTCTGGCCGTCGTATTAACGACAATATGTCTCGCCATATTGCAGAAAAAGTCCTGCGCTTAATGACTAAAAAGAAGATTCAAGTTGTTGATTCTAATATATTAGTTATGGGTTTAACGTTTAAAGAGAATTGCCCAGACATTCGTAACACCAAGGTAACCGATGTTATTGCCGATCTTGATAGCTTTCACGCTAATGTCGATATTTATGACCCTTGGGCAAGCGCGACTGAAGTTAAGCATGAGTATGGTTTAGAACTAACCGAGACACTTAAAGAAAATCATTATGATGCTGTCATCATCACGGTTGGGCATAATGAAATTAGAAACATGGGCATAAGCGCAATCCGTAAGCTGTGTAAAACCAACAGCGTTATCTTCGATGTTAAATATCTTTTTAACAAAGATGATGTAGATGATCGGCTTTAGCATAAAAGCCTAAGCGACCTAAACAAAGCCTGCTC
>CAXBKC010000065.1:0-12281 GCA_963975615.1 uncultured Oleiphilus sp. | reverse complement strand
AAAAAAGTGATCGGCTTGAATAGTATTGACCGATCGGCTTCATGATATTACGCAGCTCTGGTGATTGCTGTATATAACCACGCACGGTCTACAATTCGTCCCTTCTGAAAAGCGATAATTATACGAGGGAACTGTGAACCCTGAGCCTTATGGAGGGTGATTGCGTAGCCAAGTTCCATGCAATCTAATATAGGCTGATCAACTTCTATTACTTCTCCTGTATCAAGTGTTACTTCACCATATTTATCGGATGTTGGTTCAACGCTAGTTAGGATGCCAAGGGAGCCATTTTGAACTCCCTTGTCGTAATTGTTTTGAGTAAAAAGTATTGCATCATTTACTCGTAAGTTTTGATAAAAACATTCTCCATGCATTTCAAACTTGAGCAGGCTACCCGTATGATTTAGCGTTGCTTGAGTTAGTTTATTAATCTCTGAAACTAACTGCTTTGTTGGAGCCATGATACGACTATTTTCAGGTGATTTCTGATATAGATTACAGCAGACTTGGGCGATATCGTTCTTATTCACTTCATGAAAAAAAATAGCTCCAGTAGAAATGTTTTTAGGTGTTTTTCCTTGATTTACCAAGTTGGAATACTCTGGAATTCCTGAGCTGCCTTCTTGTCGTTTCACAATATCAAGCTTTGTATTTGCAACTGTCCCAGACTGAATAATATCAGCCAATACTTTACCGCATCCAATTGGTGGTAGTTGATCAGGATCTCCTGTAAAGATGATGTGAACTGAAGGAGAAGTATGGTTAACTAAGCGATACATCGTTGGCAAATCAATCATGCTCGCTTCATCAATCACTAAAAGGTGTTTTGATTTTTCCGATGATGGCTCTATAGGGGCATTACGTAGCAGCTTGGCAATGGTTGAGGTGAAAAAGCCAATTGATTCATGTAAACGTTTAGCAGCTCTACCGCTCAGAGCTACAGCATGAATAACGTAGCCCATTTGATGATAAGCTTTGAGAACCGTTCTAAGTACCGTTGTTTTACCAGTACCTGCACCACCCGTAATACAACTTACTGCATTGCGCAGGCATGTAGTGACAGCTTCTGATTGCTTGATCGTAAGTTCATAAGGTAATTCTTGCACAGCTCTTTGGTAGGCAGTATCTACCAATTCGTCATAAAGGTTCTTTTGACTTGCCAATTTTGTTAACCTTTTTACAACCACATTTTCCATTATCAATTGTGCTGTAGGGTGATAAGTGCCGGTATTAGGGTTAAGAATATATTGCGCCTTATCGTGGCCAGCTTTAAAAGCTTCGGCAACCAAAGCTTTGTCTTTCAATAATTTAGTTAGATAGGGCTTTAATATTGCCTGTTCAGTATAAGTATGTCCTTTTTCAATTTCTTTTCTAAGCGCAGTTTCTAGTGCAGCACTAAGTCTACGGTGATCATTATTTGATATGTTAAATAGACCGCTTATCGCCAACTTATCTATGTCAGTAAATGGCATCCCAAAACCAACCAACAGGTACGGATTTAATTTGATGGACTTTATACTGTTTTCACTATGATGTTTTAATAAACGTTGCTGAATATTAGCTGGAATTTTTTGCTTGCTCATCCAATTGCAATGTTCGAGGTTTTTGTATTTTTGATACCCCTCGTATATAGCATTTATTGAATCAGTACTGAGAATTGATAATAAGCTCTCTCGGTTGGCCTCACAATCATCACGAATGATGTTAAAGAGTTTACTACCAAAGGTATCCCATAAGGCTCTAGCTTTGCTTTCTCCAATGCCTTTAAATTGTTTTTCTTTGGCAATAAATTGAATAAACTGCTCGCCAGTTTCGGGAAGTTGGCACTCGATCAAGTGGGGTGATTCATAGGTGTGCTGCTCCATGAGGTAATCACCAGTTTGAATCTCACCTATGTCTCTAGTGCCCGAAACAAGCCAGTGTTGACCGATTGATGGCTCTATTGGTAAATCTACAGGGTTTATCTTTATGGAAACATAATATTTTCCACTGTTAACTTTATATGAGTTTTTTGCCAGTGGCACGCCACTGAATATGATCCATTTTGATGTTTTAAAATGAATACTGGTAATACGAAGTCGCTCTTTATGTATAAGGGTATTCACCGAGGCATTATCCCCATTTCATAAAGTGTTTCTGATAGTTCACCATACCGTTTTAGTTTGTTTTCAAGCTCATTGACTTTGGCTTTTAACTCTATATTTTCTGATTCTAAAGTGGATAAACGTTTTGAATTTAATTGCTTTAGGTTTACGGTATTGTCATATTGCTTTGGTTTTTCAGGACTGTTTTTGACAGGTTGTTTCAGCGGTGGCAAAACACCTTTTTCTCTTAGGTTTTCTTCCAAAAGAGCAAGGGCTTTTTTTAGAGCTGGGTTCTGAGTAAGCGCAGATTTTCCGCATCCGACAGCCTTAGCTACTTCACCTCGGTTTAACTGCCCCCTGACAATTATTTGTTGGAAATCATCATGTGTTTGGGTTGCTTGCCATACTTGGAAAGCTTCGAGATTTTGGAGTGCTTTTTGTTGTCCGTTTGCCACGATTAAATACTCTCAGTTATTTATTATTACTAAATAAGAACTTGGTCTGGTGCTTAATGTTATTCGGAACATAAAAGCATATTTTCAAGGTTAGAAGTACTGTTAACCTTTTTTGTATATTTAGTTATCCATTTCATCAAGCTTCTCTTGAACTGATTTTTTAGGAGAAATAAGCAGCTCGTGAACAGAACCTTGTTGTGCAGAATATACTAACCTTGCCATATCAATGTAATATTCATATGTGGTTTCCAGCTCTTCGTGCCCCATGTTGTTTTTTAATGCTTCAGCGAAAGCAACGTAAAGAAACTCTGAAGATTCGGTAAGAAGCTTTTCTTTAAAAAACTCAATAACGAACATTGTTGGCCACCAATGTCTAGCTTCATAAAAAGTGATTTTCTCCCTAAATTCAGGATAATTTTGCATAGCTTTTAACTTAGCATCATTTGAGCGCCTAGATATTTTACCTGGAGTAACTGGGCTCCCAGATTTGGTTAAAAATAATACTGAAGGAGGGCAGTCAACACCGAACTTTTTTTTATATTTTTTCTTTCGCTCAACATAGTGTTTCTTAATATATTGTTCATCTAATTCTTTAAGATCTTTTATATTTACTTTAATGACTCGCTGTTTTTTTCCTTTCCCTATTAATTCGTAATCGACAGTCGCGTTATCTTTATCCATTTCAGAATAAGGCATGATTTGTTTGTTTTTACCATTCCCAATATAAGGAAACTGAACTAATTCCATAGGTCGCATTCCTGTGCCCAATGACAGCTTTAATAACGCTGAATAGACCGGGTCAGAATAAGCATTTAGTAGAGCTTTTATTTCCTGATTAGTAATGAGAGACTTTGAAGAACTTTGTCTTCTTTCCTTATCCAGAACTTGAATGTTTTTGCTATCAATAGCTGTTTTTGCTCTTTTTTGGATATAATTCAACATTCTTTTGCTTTTGAAATTTGCAATCCAATCTTTATGTTGTATCGATACATTGGTGGTGTATCCAACACCAAGCAACCATCTAAAAAAATTTAAGAGGACTCTAGCTTCTTCAAAAATGGTTTCTGACGTAGGTTTTACCGATTGCTTTTCAACTCGCTTTGTCTGGCGATCAATTTGCCATCTCCTTATGTCACGGTTATCAGCAATTACATGATATTTACTTATGTCAATTTTTAGAAATTTATCTTGTGTGGATAAATACGAATAGAACTTTGATATGATGGCTGCATAGCGTTTTGATGTGTTAAGAGAGTCATTTGTTTCATGATAAAGAAACAGGTTAGGGTGGCTCAACAACATTTCTTTGCCACTAGCATTGACTGTTTTTAAAATATAATGTTCAGCAATCCCAAGACTATCAATGCTTTTATATTTGATGGGTAACGTCTTGATTTCAATCATTAGTCACCCTGTCTAATCTTAAACTGACATACATGCTCAAAACCATCCTTTATAGAGGGTAAAAATGATTTATCTGCTGCCTGTAGTTCCGTTTCTGGGACATTTCTGAAGTAAAAATTACGCTGTGACTTAGTAACAGTATCTGAAGCAGAGTAAGGAATGTATATCTTTAATGCTCCCTGTTTATTGAACTTGTTTAAAGTTAACTTTAATTCGGATCTTGAATGCACAGGAAGTCTTACAAATAAGTGCAAATCTTCAGAATTAAAAGCATATCTTTCAACAAATTTATTAAAACTACTTAAATACCTTTCCATAAACAGCACAACGATTGTTTTATCATTTATTAAGAGTTTATTTGTCATCGATATTAAATTATCAATGGCCACTTCCTTTTCGTCTTCGAAAACATCAATATCTTGGGTAGCTGAAAAGTTTTTAAATAGTAATTCAAAATCTACATCGATTATTTGAAAATTATAATTAAGAGGAGTTGTAGAAGACTTTAAATTGTTATCAATATACTGCTTACTAAGTTCCACTTCTAAACGATTTATTTTTTCCTTGAGCTTATCTGAATGTAAACTTTGCTTTTGCAATTGTAGTCTGACATTGTCTGCATCATGTACTGAAAGATCATTATTCATTAATGAAGTTGTCATACTATTTTTGACTTTACTTAAGTCTATTTCATGACTTTTGACTATATCTTCGAGTTCATCCTGTAACTCTTTAATTTTTGATTGGTATTTACAAAGCAATTGATTAGAGGAAATGTCGCTTTGATTCATGACTAGCTCATTAATAGGCTTTTCGCCTTTCATATATGGCTTAAGGTCTGAGTAGTAACGATTAAATGACTGTCTAGATATACCTACAGCTTCACATATATCTTGTATCTTTAGCTTTGTATTAAAATTTTCAACAATTTCTTTAGCGATAACTTTAATGAGTTTAGATCTTGTTATTGCTGAGCTCATACTAATAGCTCCCTAACATCAATAGCTTCTTGGACTTTTAATTTGTTCTTATCGAGGGCTTCAATATGTTTCTCAGCTGCTGATAGTTTTTTTCGCAACCTAGCCTTAGCTTTAACGCCAACACCATCAGTTGATTCTAAAATAGATTGATAGAACTCAATATTGCCAGATATTGCTTGTTTGGCTTTTTCAACGACAACACAATGCTTACACTCTAATTGGCAGTTACTAATATCAGGACTCAAAGGTAGGCTTAATTTTTTATTTTCCGCTAAACATGGAGGCAGGTTATCAAGTGTTATTTCCTCGCTATGAATACAATACATGCCAATTGCTGTTCTATGAATGAAAAGCATCTCTCCACTAGATAGTAAGTGGGATATATAATTCATGAGTTGCAGTTTAAGCTGTTTACCTGCAAATTTTTCTGGTGCTTTTATTATGGCACTCGCAATTCGTTCAGCTGGTTTTCCAGAATATGATTGGTCTCTTATATTTGTCACTACCTCATGAAAGTCTTCGGTAAAATTTACTTCAATAGCTTCTGCAACCGCCTTAACCATAAAAGGGTTTCTAGCAATATATCTTAGTGTCATTTCATAGCTTTCATGTCCGAACAGCATCCGAATTAAATCAATATTTTTTTCATTTCGATTTATTAATATCTCAGCTGAGGTTTTTCTAAATCTATGACTATGTGGCCTTTCAACACCAGTAAACTTTCTGATCTCAGCTGTTATCAGTCTAATATTTCCTGCTGTAAAGTTATTTACTTCTTTTCTACTTTTATTTGACTGAAACAAATAACCTTGCTTCTCAAAATCAGAAAGGCTTTTAAGGTGTTTAAAAAGGTCTACACATTCACCGATAAAAAAAGGAACGGGCATAACTTCAGTTTCACCATGATAATTAGGATCAGATGTCGTTTTAAATCTTGTTATATTTATCCAATATTCTTCATTATTATCTTTGAAAATGTCATCTAGCATTAGTTGTCTCATTTCTCTTGATCGCATTCCAAGAAGCAAGCCAATGAATATGAATAACGAGTTTCTGATATGATCTAGCGCTATAGCGTAACTATTTTTCCAATTGTATTGATGAGTTTTATAGCCGTTTTTTTCTTGTGGCTTAAGACTAGAGAATGAGCTGGACATCACACAAACTTCATCAATGAAAATATTTGTCATATTTTCAAATTCTTCATTTGCTCCTTTTGTGCTAAAAGGAGAACCTTTTGTTTTAACTAACTTCAAACTATCAATATAATCACGCATATCTATTAGTTTGGGCAGAGCTTTTTCTAGCCAAAACAAGGAATAGTTAATTAATTTAGCTAGGTCTCGTTCTGAAAATGGTATCCAAGTTGAAACAGTCCCCTGAAAATGTTTGACAACATCTTTATGCCTTCTTTTATTATCGACGCTAACGTAATCAATGTTTATTTTATACTTTTCTGGGATCATTCCTTCTGAGGATAAAGAAAACCATAGGCGAATTATACGAAAGAGAGAGTGATAATGCCTTGGAGAATCTTTATTTGCTTTAGCTCTATCTAAAGCGTCATTTAACATTGCTGGAGTGATGCAACTTATATCTGTAGGATCATTTGCTAATAAATGATTATCTTTAAAAACGTATGATATGAATGTGTTAAATAACGATGAGTAGCCCTTTGATGTATTATAACTTTTGATATTCCCAAATGCGCAAAAATCGGGAATTGAGTAGTATAATAAAGCTCGTTTTAAACCATTAAATTCTTCTTCCTCTTTATAAAAATATATTTTTATAGGGTTCTGACCAGTGATCTCTTCCAAAAACCACTCATCTTGGCTGTAAGTTGAATAATCAGAAACTGGAAAACTGCCTTCAGGATCAGCATCTAATTTTGTTGTTAGTGAAATTACAGTTGGAGAAACCTTTCCACCAGTTGTATTTAAAATATAATTAAATTCTTCGTTCGCAGCATCTTCTAATTCTTCTATTAAAGATTCTGGTGAAAAATAATCATCCAACTCAATCATTGTCATCCTCAAAGATAATTTTCAAATCATTCAAATTTCTAGGTAATAGAGGGGCATTTATTCTCTGATACCTAGCAGATCTCTTAATGTGATCATCGTCATCCCAGTTATCAATAATTGATTCTATAATAATTTTTTCATCATTTAATATGGGCTCTTCATCAATTATATCAGTCTCAATAACAGATTCTTCGATGTGGATTAAGCGCTCCATTAAATAGGGTACTGAGTCTTCAAATAATCGAATTTGCTTGCAAAAAATACAATTAGAAAGTGAATAGCATTTTTCGCCACTCATTACCTCTTGCTCAAACCTTGGCCAAGTTGGTTCATATTGATTGGCGCAAGCCCATAGGTCGTTTTTATGGCCTGGTATATGAAATATTTTTAAGGGAGCATCTGCAATAGTATTCGACTGAATTCCTATAATACCTTTAAACTCTCTGTTTCTAAGCAGGGTAACAATTTTTTCTTGCTCAAGCCTTAATCTCCGCTTCCTTTCTTGTTTAGCAATGCCTGAATTATCATAATACTTATCTGTGGTAGTTTTAGACTTATGCCCCTGAACAAGTCGAATAACTGTTAGTGGTAGTTTTTTTCGTTTGATTTGCATCCATGTAACACGAGTTCTTAACGTTATTTCACCGATATTTGAAATTAACTTACCATTCTCTTTAATTTGATGCTTACGTATAAAGTGTTTTATTGAAGTATTGAATGCTTTTTGTTGAGATAAGGAACTATTTCTTCCCCCTTTTGAGACCCAGTCGGCGTAATACCTAAGACAAAGAAATAGAGGGCTTAAATCTTCTTCGGTTTTATGTATCTGAATGTAATCATATTTATACTCAGCAAGAGGAGCTGAAATACGCTTTGCTAACTGAATGATATTATATATCGAATACTTATCATCTTTATTACTTGGAGCTATAAATTCTTTTGAATCACTATATGGCAATTTGGCATCTTGGCCTCTATGTTTTTCTGAAAAAATAACAGATTGATTTTCATTTAAAGCACCTGTTAATACATGTTCGAAATTATTTGGATCAATCGATAAAATAGTTTCTTTATTCCAACCAGACTGTATAGCCAACATTAAATAAATTGATGCTGCATCAATCATTGAAGGGAAATAATCACCCAAAAAACTATCCCAATTTTCTATTTCAGGATGTTTGTATTCTTTCCTGCAACGATTTATTCGTAGCATCAATAATTGAACAATATCTTTACAATCATCAATTGCAATAATGTCACTACATGAATATTTTCTTTCAATTTCCTTGAGGGGCTGTTCCATAGGATAGCCATGGACTAATAAAGTTTTTAAACCTCTAGCAATATTAAAATTCCAGTTTCCTATGCCAAGACCTTGCCCATTTTTGAATAAGGGTATAGCCTGAGAAGTATCAATAAAGGCTTTATCCCTTTTATAAATAGCCCTAAACTTGTTAAGAACTCCTGTTTTTTGTTCAGCTAATTTAGATAGCTCTACATCTGTGCAGTGCTTTAATTTATTTTTAAGTCCTGCCGTCTTTAACTTCGTAGTAATTTCCCCTTCAAGAATCATTTCATACCACTTGAATATACGCTCCTTGGTTACAGGAGGGGATATTTCTGAAAATGCATCTTCTAGAGTGTACGGTTCTGCTAATTTAACTTTTTCAATAAACGAAACTTTTACGTATAGACGATCTATTTCTGATAATAGAGCGGTAGTTAATTCGTCATAACATCTTTCACTTAAGGGCTCTGTGGGTTTAGGCTTTTTTTTATATGACGACATACGAGGTAATGATGGGATTGGAATTAACTTCGTATATTCAGCAAAATTAACAATTGCAGCTTTTAGACTTGTTGGAATATCAAGGTTAAAATCATTTTTTTGACAATGCCTAATATAAGCTCTGAAAACTTCTGAACCAATCATTGAAAGAGAGCTTACTTTTAATATATCTGGCTGTTTTTTATTGTAGTTTTCTAAGAACTCAAAAAATGTCTCTATTGCTTGGTTTAGTAGGTAAGATTTTGAAGACGCTCTATCTTTAGAGTAAAAAAGAAAAACTCGATGCAGTTCAAAACATAATTTATTGCTGAGTTCAAAGCCATCAATATTTAGATATCTGGCTTTAACGATGTGACCAGATGATGTTTCAACAGAAACTAAATCGCAGATATCTAGACTATCCAAAATTCAATTTGGTCCATTCGTTTTGAACTGCTAACTCTAAGTCTTCTAATGACCCATTATTATGAATGACAATATCTTCATTTGTTACTTTTATTCCCATTTCAGAAGCGTGGCTAATAACTTTCAATGCTTTATCACGCTTAATATGCCAGATAGTACCACCGTGATTTCGTAAGAAATCTGCTTCGTTTTCAAACCTTACGTCCTTAATTATTACAACATCGTTGTTTCCGTGAGCAGGGATTGTTCTTGAAGGAAGAGTTACTGGGCGTTCTGACCTTAAGGAATAAAAATTTTCGAACTCCGAACATACTTGGTTATGAATAAAATCTATCATTTGATTGGGACTCAAATCCCAGAACTCATTTTTATTATTTAGTAATAAAGGATTCCATGCTTCTTCTTGGCTGATTCCAAAAATTGCTTGAGCTGCAAGCTTTAAAGGTGCTCTTGGATCGCTAAGATCAATTTTTGACTTATCGGAGTCATTTGATATGGCATAGTTTAATGCTAAGTCAGCTCTTTGTAGCCAATGCTCAGGGTTTAACTCTCTAAGCCAATCGGTTCCTACTGTTTGAAAAAAACGTCTAGGAGACCAACCCCAATGAGAAATTTCTTTTTCTTTAAAGTTATCATCCCATGTTTCGGAATCAGTTAACCCAAATAATACCTGACATCCTATTTTCAATGGATCAGCTAAAGCATAAGTTGTAACGTCACTATGCTTTAATAACATAGAAGCTACTGTATCTTTCCCGGATCTTGCTAATGCTGCAATTCCAATTATCTTGCTCATTTTTTATTCCTAGTGCTTAGGCTTAATTTCTATCTCAATAAGTTAGGTGTTTATGATAAAATTAGTGATTATTATAGTTAATCGTGATAATGTTTACATTATAGCTAAACGGAGAATAATCAGCAAGTGTTTACAAAAATACAAAACGGAAAACAATTATCATCACGGGCATATCAAGGTGGCGGACGACAATTTGACGATACCGTGATGAATGCGATAGCAGATGTTACCTTAAAGGGCTTTACTCCAGATTTAACACTTTATTTAGATATTGCCCCTGAACTTGGTTTAGCGCGTGCACAAGCTCGAGGTGCATTGGATCGTATTGAATTAGAAAAAATTGAATTTTTTCAGCGAGTACGAAACAAGTATCTTACATTAGCAACGGCGTCAGAAAGCACCGATATTATAGATGCCAGTCAAGCCATGCAGGCTGTACATAGTGATGTAGCCAAAAGCGTTGAAGCTTTTATATCTCGCAAAGAAGGTTAATTAATGAATACTTGGTTGCTTAATATTCAACAGCAATTGTCTCGGCAAATTTTGGCAAGTAAGCTGCCTCATGCTTTATTATTTGCAGGGGTGCCCAATGCTGGACAAGAAAAGATTGCAGATTGGCTTATTAATGTCCTGTTGTGTCAAGCGCTACATCAAGAAAATGTTGGCCACGAGCAAGTTATTATTCAGCCTTGTAGTCAGTGTAAAACGTGTAAACTATTTTTGAGTTCGAGTTATCCTGATCACTTGAGTATTATTAGTGATAAAAGCATCATTGGTGTTGATGCAATACGTAAACTGAGTCAATTTTTTGAGAAAACTGCACATATAGGTCAAGCGAAAACAGCGTTAGTTAATCATGCTGATCATATGACCATTTCAGCAGCTAATGCCTTATTAAAAACCTTAGAAGAGCCAACATCAAATAGTTTTATAATTTTAACAACCGATCGTAGTGATCTTTTATTACCCACTATTATAAGCCGCTGTCAGCGTATTGAAGTACGTCCGCCAGTAGGTGAAAAGCTTTTGGCTGAATTTAATAAGCAAGGTGATGATGCTTTTGTTAATTTAACTCACCTTAATGAATTAACTGATGAAGGTGCGGCGGTTGCTTATAACGAGTTTCGTGCTCAGTTTGTGCAATATCTATCTGCATATCAATGCCGAGCCGAAGTACTTGTGACTTTAGCTGGACATACTGATAGTTTTCGCTGGTTAGAAAAAGTATTGGTTGATTTGATGCGTGAACAGTCGGGCTGGAAAATCGCAGCGTCTGATAGCACACTCAATAAACAGCAGTTATGGCAAATTTATAATTTAGCCCAAGCTGCCAATACTAAACTGAAAACATTAGTGCAAGTAAATCGACAGTTTTTAAGTGAGAAACTCTTAGCCGATATTCGCTTTGCTATACAAAATAGCGGCCAGAAATAGAGGAACAATTTTGGAAAATATTACACTTGAATTTATTTCAGATCGTGATTTATACCAGTCATATATGCCATTTATGAAGCATGGTGGCTTATTTATTCGTACGACCGAGCATTTTGAGTTAGCAACAGATATTAATTTGATTGTTACTTTGCCAGACTCTTTAGAGCCTTCTGAAATTAAAGGCAAGGTATCTTGGATCACCCCCATTGGCGCACAAAATGGTACACCGGCAGGTATCGGTGTGAGTTTTGTTGAAGATCCTGATAATGTCCGTAATCAAATAGATAAATTGATCGGACGTTTACTTAGTTCTTCCGAGCCAACCTTATCAATGTAACGCTAGTATTTAAATAAGTTAGCAACTTAAAATATTAATAACAATATCAAGCACACTCGTGCGGAGTAACCCCTGTGTTTATAGATTCCCATTGTCATTTAGACCGATTGAAACTCGAAGATTTTGACAATAATTTAGATAATGTCATTGATGCTGCCTCTGCAGAGAGTGTCAATACTCTACTGTGTGTTAGTGTCACCATAGCAGAATTTCCAGCTATGGCGGAAAAAACGGCTAAATATGATAATGTTTGGCTAACGTGTGGTGCGCATCCGCTAAACCAAGGTGATGAAATAGATCCTGAGCAGTTAAGTCAGTTATCGACACACCCCAGAGTGATAGCCATTGGTGAAACAGGCTTAGACTATTTTTATGCACCAGAAACTAAACAAGTACAGTTAGATTCTTTTCGTAAACATGTGCGTGTTGCTAACCAATTAAACAAACCGTTGATCATCCATACTCGCGATGCTCAAACAGATACCTTAGCAATTTTAAGAGAAGAAAAAGCAGCAAGGGTTGGCGGTATCTTACATTGTTTTACTGAAAGTTGGGAGATGGCAGAGCAAG
>CAXBKC010000064.1:0-12497 GCA_963975615.1 uncultured Oleiphilus sp. | reverse complement strand
GCTAAATAGGGGAAGACGGCTTGGACGTCATCAGGGATCATATAGTCTCGACCATGGATAAGCGCCCATGCTTTTGACGCCTGTAATAATGCGAGTAGTGCTCGTGGTGATAGTCCATGCTTGCATTGCTCACTTTGGCGAGTAAATGCGGATAAACGATAGATATAATCAATCAGGCTATCTGAGCATTTAACTTTACTGACTAAGGCTTGAATCTTGGAAAGTATTTGTTCTTCTAAGAGAGGCTTGATTTGCAATAATAGCTCTCGTCTATCAGAGCCTTTAAGAAGCTGCTTTTCCGCTTCGGCATGTGGGTAGCCCAAGCTTATGCGCATCATGAAACGGTCAAGTTGAGATTCAGGAAGTGGGTGAGTGCCGGCTTGCTCGCTTGGGTTTTGCGTGGCAATAACAAAAAAAGGCTTGGGCAGTATTCGAGTTTCACCTTCGTGCGTGACTTGGCCTTCTTCCATGGCTTCCAGAAGTGCGCTCTGAGTCTTAGGGTTTGCACGATTTATTTCGTCAGCAAGCACCAGGTTTGCGAAAATTGGACCTGGGAAAAAGTTGAATTTCCCAGAGTCCCGATCAAATATATTTGTACCTAATAAGTCTCCAGGTAGTAAATCGCTGGTAAATTGAATGCGTTGATAGCTAAGACCTAAAGTATTTGCTAAAGCGTGTGCGAGTGTGGTTTTCCCCATGCCTGGTAAATCTTCAATTAAAAGGTGACCTTTGGCAAGCATGCACGCAATAGCAAGTTTTACCTCATGCTCTTTACCAAGAATTATATGATTAAGTTGCTTTAAACTTTGATCTATTACTTTAATGTTAGGCATGTAAAAGTGGCTCTAAATCAGGTGTAGAAAGTTAAGTTATTTGATGCATTTGCTGGCTTTGTATTCTCATTATATGGCGCGCAATAAGCTGCTGGTGAGGTTCAGAGATATCTAAAAACTCTATATGTAAGGTAAAGCGATCATCTATTTTTGGGCACGATAAAACCCTTCCTTCAATGAGTAAGCCGCTGTAATTAGGGAAGAGTATTAGTTTGATGGCAAGTTTATCGTTTTTTTGGAAGTATTTCGAAGTAACCATAGATAAACCACCTTCACTCAGATTAACTTCAATAATACTGTCAGGTGGGATAACTTGATGATTGAGCGAAATGACTCTCGCTAGAGCATCCAACTTCTTATTCATGATTTTAAGGTATTGACCTAGATTCTTATCCTTGTCGGTTAAGGTTCTAAGCAAGTGTTTAGATTCGACATCAAGTAATTGAAACTCAGAAATCAGGCCAAACTCCGGTAGCAGTTCAAATTGCTCTGCAGCCAAGTGTTGTTCATCAATTTTAGCTATTTCAATCGATACATTATCGACTACACGAAAATATTGTCGTCTATTGATAAGGTCATCTAACGTTTCAATCTGGTCATTCATCTTTTTATCTTCAAATAATATGTTTTAGAGTATTCATTAAAGCAAAAAAATCACAAGCTCGCTCGATACATTTGTTAAAGAGTATTATTTTGTGAAAACGTTTTAACGAAACAATTGTGTCAAATTAGACGTGTAGAACCTATTTAAAATTAATGTTTGCTTAGGGCTATTGTTTGCTCATAAGTGCTGTGGTTTAATCTCGCGATGATAAAACTCTACCCTATCTTAATCGGTTTGCGCTATACAGCGGTTAAACGCCGAAATCACTTTATTTCCTTTATATCGTTGACTTCTATGGTCGGCTTGATTATTGGTGTCGCCTTATTAATTACTGTTCTTTCAGTTATGAATGGTTTTGATCGGGAGTTACAGCAGCGTATCTTGGGAATGGTTCCTCATGCTGTTATCAAGCCTTATGCCGATATGCGTGACTGGAAAGTCGTTGAAGAAAAAGTCACTCAGCATCCTAAAGTACTTGCCGCTGCACCTTTTATAAATGCTCAGGGGATGGTCACTAAAAATGGATCTGTTCATGGTATTCAGCTGAATGGGATTTTGCCTAGTGAAGAACTTAAAGTATCTATTATAGCCAAGCATATGGTCCAAGGCACTTTGGACGACCTGAAGTCGGGCGAATTTAGTATTATTGTGGGAGAGTTATTGGCCCGACAGCTTCAAATATCACTAGATGATAAGGTAACCGTCGTTCTGCCTGAGGCGTCATTAACGCCCGCCGGTGTTTTTCCCAGATTAAAGCGTTTTACCGTGAAAGGTATTTTCAGGGTCGGCGCCGATCTAGATTCAACCTTAACCATGATTCATATGGATGATGCCGCTAAAATTCTGAGAATGAATGATTCAGTCCATGGCATTCGTTTGAAAATGGAAAACTTACTGGATGCTCCTCAGGTGGCACGAGAAATAGCCTACGATCTTGATGCTGGTTTTTACAGTGTAGATTGGACGCGTACTCATGGAAACTTATTCCAAGCTATTCGAATGGAAAAAACCATGATTGGTTTGTTGTTGATGGTGATTGTTGCTGTGGCTGCATTTAATATTATTTCTACCTTGGTGATGGTGGTGACCGACAAAAAAGCAGATATTGCTATTTTGAGAACAATGGGGGCAACACCAAAAGCAATTATGTCCATTTTTATCGTCCAGGGTGCTTATATCGGTGTGCTTGGTACGCTGATTGGGACAACGATAGGGGTTCTTCTATCGCTTAATGTGAGTGAAATTATTCAGGCAATTGAAACATTGATGAAAACTCAATTTCTTAATCCTGATGTCTATTTTATTAGTGACCTGCCATCGGAATTACGAATTGATGATGTGGTGGTGGTAACAGGAAGCGCATTAGTGATGAGTTTGTTAGCAACACTTTACCCCGCATGGCGCGCATCTAAAGTCCAACCTGCTGAGGCTTTGCGCTATGAGTGATTTTTCGGATGAGCCCGCTTTGATTATCAAGGCGACTGGCATTTCAAAAACTTACAATGAAGCCGCGGATGCGGTAACTATATTTGAAAATTTAGATTTTCAATTAAAAGTGGGCGAGTCAGTCGGTATATTAGGAAGCTCTGGCTCAGGTAAAACTACCTTATTAAATATTCTAGGTGGGCTTGATAAAGCAAGCTTTGGCTCAGTTGAAGTTTGTGGCGTAAAACTCGATCAAAGTTCTTCTAAAGCAATTACTAAGTTACGAAATAGTCACTTAGGCTTTGTTTATCAGTTTCATCATTTATTGCCCGAGTTCTCCGCTACCGAAAATGTTGCCATGCCGCTGTATATTTCGGGCATGAAGCGAAAAGACGCCGACAAAAAAGCCCTTGAGCTTCTAGATTTGGTTGGTTTGTCTCATCGGGTTAAGCATAAACCTTCAGAGCTTTCTGGCGGTGAAAGACAAAGAGTGGCCATTGCCAGGGCGCTAGTGAATGACCCTAAATGCGTCATGATGGATGAGCCAACGGGTAATCTAGATGAAGGAACCGCCGGTAAAATTCAAGAGCTGATGGTCGATTTACAAGGAAGGTTAGGGACAAGCTTTGTGCTAGTAACACATGATAAGCGTTTGGCGCACACGATGGATAAGGTATTCTTAATGGAATTAGGAAAGCTTAAACCAGTTGAGTGATGATTTTAGCTATCAGCTTTATTATCACCATTTCTCTCTGCTCTGCGTTTTTTCCATTTATTCGCAATATTTATTCGCCAAAGCCAGTTTATTGAATAATAACCGACTAGGCTTAATGTTAGGCCGGTAACAAATGAGCCAAAATACATCGGTAGCCCAATTTCGTAAACTCTATCTTTTATCCAGCCCAAGCTGAGTTCATCATTAAAATGTGTTATTGGCATGTCTAGGATCCACGAGCCAAGTAGATATTCAGCATAAAAAATTGGGGGCATAGTAAGTGGATTACTAATCCAAACCAGAGCGACAGATAAGGCTAAATTTGCTTTAAAACGCATCGCACAAAATGCAGCGGCTACCATTTGGAAGGGCATAGGGATGCAGCCCCAAAATAAACCAATGGCAAATGCTTTAGATACAGAATGTCTATTAAGGTGCCAAAGATTAGGGTCGTGTGCTAAAGGACCTAAAAGACGCAAAGATTTATTGTTTTTGACCTTTTGAGGGTCAGGCATGTATTTCTTAAAAAAATCTTTGGGCATGGAATTTGTCGACCACTAAAAGCTCAAGGAAGAGTCAATGTTCAAATGGATGCTTGGTTTTATAACCGGCGTTATCTTACTCTATTTTAGTGATGATTTGATAAATAGTAGTAAGGATTCGTTAAATTATTATTCCAATCTGCAATTATTCTTTCTTGGATTTAGCCTTTCTCTACTTTTTTATGGGCTTATCTTTAAGAAAGCTCGTTCTCGGAGTATTGCATTTTACCTTCTTTTTCTTTGTATTGGCTTTAGTTACGCCAACTTTACGTCTAAAAAAATAACATCAGCACAAATTTCCCCTTCGTATGATAAGAAGATCATTCAGATAAAAGCTTATCTATGTAGTCTGCCTAAGCAGGGACAATATTCATTTTCTGCAGATTTCTGTCTGTTAGACGTTAAGTCTATGGAAGGTGTTTCATTGCCGGGTGATGGTTTTAAAGCGCGTTTACGTTGGCCACTAGATGTGGATATGACAGAAGGTATCAGCTCTTTCTATGTGAAAAGCAAGCAAGCAAGAGCGACCGTTAATTTTATTGGAAGTTCTTTTGAGGACAGTCTTAGATTTAAAAATATTATTTTAATGGGAGACATAAAAGAGCGCGTTGCTGTTAATTCATTTGCTGAAGTCGACATGCAGGATCGCTTGGTATATGAATATCATCAGTTTAGAAAGTATGTAAGTGATTACGCGAATGAGTTGTTAAAGGGTACCCTTCATACTGGTGTGATCAGGGCTTTGCTGCTTGGCGACAAATTCCAGATTTCTGCACAAGACTATAAAGTATTGGCTAATACCGGAACCCAGCACTTAGTCGCTATCTCTGGCTTACATGTTGGTTTAGTTATGCTGGGGATCTTTTGTTTACTGCCAAGGTCCATGCTTTCAATTATTGTTGTAACCATCATAGGTCTGATTTATGTGCTCTTGGTAGGGTTTACGCCGTCGGCACAGCGAGCCTGGGTTATGTGTGTTTTTACGTTGATTTATCTGTCGGGCTATATTAAACAAAGTAAGTGGAAACCTTTCGTCTTAGCCTTATTTTTGATTTTGGTACTTGACCCCTTAGCTACCCTAAATTTGGGGTTTTGGTATTCGTTTTTGTGTGTTGGCATTATCTTTATGGTATTGCAATTTACCTCTCTAGATTTAAAGCAGTGGTTTTCCTTACTGGGCTTACAGTTTCTTTTAATTATTGCCATGGTGCCAATTAGTAGTTTATTGGGTATGAGGCACGGATTAGAAAATGCTTTGGCCAATATGTTGGCGATTCCCTGGGTATCTTTATGGGTGCTTCCCTTAACTTTATTTAGTTTTATAAGTTCATTTTTTTCTGACGAGCTTTCAACTTATTTTCTCAGTTTCTTAGATATTTCTGTTGAGCTTTTAAGTGGTTATTTAGCCTCACTCAAGTTGTTTTTAATGCCTATGGTCATTGATGTGCATGGTATATCTGTGATCAGTTTTATCATGGTGTTTGTTGCTATGCTGGTATTTAATAAGGTGAGGCTTATTCTTTGTGTGTGCCTGTTTGCATTAGTATTTACGATGGCTCTGCCAAGCCGGTTGTATCAAGAAACATCAGAACTAATGGTGTTTGATGTCGGGCAGGGGCTGGCATTAGCGATCAAGACGAAGGGTGGAATTTGGTTATATGACACTGGCCCAGCATTTGATAAAAGTTCATCTACCAGAAACATAATAATGCCTTATCTAAGGCGGAGTCAGAAATCTAGTCAGCTTGCAGGGCTAATTGTGAGTCATGGCGATGCCGATCATTCGGGAGACTTAACGTCTTTGTATGATGAGTTTAAGCCAAGCTTTGCTGTGAGTGGCCAACCAGGTCGTCTTGAAATAAAAGGTTTTGAATTGTGTAAAGCGGGAATGCATTGGACACAAAATGACTTTTTAGTCGAAATACTATATCCATTTCCCGATTTAGAGTTGTCTCAGGCTAGCTCAAATAATCATTCGTGTGTTGTACGATTAAGTTTATTCGGTAAAGTATTTTTAATAATGGGCGACTTAGAGTCTGACGCTGAATTAAGTTTGGTAAAGCGCTATCGTGATGAGCTCAAAGCAGATGTGTTAATCGCAGGTCATCATGGGGCAGCCAAAGGATCGTCATTCGCATTGTTAAAGCATATAAAGCCTGAACATATTGTTTTTTCAACAGGGTATTTAAATAAGTTTGGTCATCCGTCTACTGTTGTCTTAGAAAGGGTTTCTGCGTTTGGGGCGAGCATATTTAATACCTCAGAAACTGGAGCAATTAGTTTTAAAGGGATGGGGCTAGAGCCTTCGTTCTTTATTGAAACAGCGCGTTAGGGTATAAAAAGTGGTTTGATATGCCTGAAATTATTTTTTAGCATCGATTAATGTGTTTGGTATCAAGCTATTAAAGCCAAATTCTTGCCTTTATGTATTGTGATGCTCTATGGTTATTTAAATTTGTATAAATAACCATAGTCAAAAAGAAGAGTAGGTATGAAAAAAGGCAGTTATCTCGAAGAAGTGCGTAATCAATATGAAAATTATCCTTATCCTGCGCGTGACCCAAAGGATGAAAAGGGCGTATTGATATTTTCAAAATCAAGTTCACTCGACTGCTTTAATTACTTTTGTTTTGATGGTGAACGAGATTTCACTAAACCTTTTAGGGTTCTGATTGCTGGCGGTGGAACGGGAGACTGCACCATATATTTTGCCGAGCAATTGAGAGATACACCTGCTGAAATAGTGTATTTGGATATGAGTAAAGCTTCTATGGATGTTGCGAAAGCGAGAGCAAAGGTCCGAAAGCTAAACAACATAAAATGGGTACACGATTCCTTACTTAATTTACCGAACTCTGATTTAGGTAAATTCGACTATATAAACTGTACTGGAGTACTGCACCATTTAGCCGATCCCCAGGCTGGATTAGATGCCCTGAAATCAGTTCTACATTCAGAAGGTTCTATTTTCTTGATGTTATACGCCCAGCATGGAAGAACTAGTATTTACCAAATGCAAGATCTATTAAGGCGCGTTCATGCTAATGAACCCGACATTCAAAAAAGAATTGATAGAACAAAAGTGCTGTTGAACTCCTTGCCCGAAGGTAATTGGTTTAATTTCAATTCTGGCGCCTATGGTTTTGATTTGCAGTCTGACATTGGGATTTATGATTTACTGCTTCACCCTCAGGACCGGGCATATACTGTTTCAGAGCTATATGAGTATGTTGAAAACTCTGGTTTGGTATTAAATAAGCTTTTTAACCCCGACCACCCTATGGGGGATATGCTTTTTCAGCCAGAGACCTTTATTAAGGATCAGGAAACGCTTGAAGGCGTAAAAAAACAGAGTTTCCGTGAGCAAGCCGCAATTTGTGAATTAATGTTTGGTCAGCTAATGAAACAGTGTTGTTTCATCTCATTTAAAGAAAAGACCCCGCCACCTTTAAATGACCTTAATTTGATACCTTCTATTTCAATGACAGCCACTTCTGAAAATAGGTATGAGAAGCTGAAGTCGGCATTTCTTGGACATTCACCTAAAATAGAAATCAATCAATACGTATCGTTCAATCGTTCAAAATTTGCGGCAGAAATCTTTAAAGCAATTGACGGTAAAGCTAGCTCGAAAGAAATTATTGAAAAAGTGCATGGCTTGTTCGGTCAGGAGCTTGATATAAAGATCGTTGAAAACCATTATAAGAGTATTATCGATATTCTTATTAAAGTCACAATGCTCTACTTAAGAAAGCCTGGAACGCAGCCCTACCAAACTATCCCCCAAATGTTAGGCCGTATGCACGAAATTTATGGGGAAAAGGTCTGTAAAAAAGCCCATCAAGCCTACTTGTCTAAAATGCAAAGTTTACTACAAGCCAAGTGACACCAAGGTGAAGTATAATCACGACAGGCTTTTCTAAATTTCTGATTGTGCTAAAGTAGCGAAAATTAAAGCCCGTTTTAAATGCGTAATATAAAATCCGGATTAACAACCTTATACTTAATGCGTTATCAAATGATAAACGGCGTGCAAATTCTTTTATAAACAAAAGTCCATTCAAGGAGAATGCTAGTGTTAGATTTATTGAAGCCAGGTGGCATCATCATGTTCCCCTTACTGCTTTGTTCAGTTTTGGCTTTAGCAATAATTATTGAGCGTTTTTGGACACTACGTGTCAGTCGCTTAGCGCCTAAATCTCTTGTTCAGGGTTTGTGGGCATCAATTCGTAAAAAAGAATTAAATGCCCGAAAAATTAAAGAATTAAAAGAAGCAGCTCCACTTGGTAGAGTCTTAGCCGCAGGTTTGGTAAATGCCAAACATGGCCGTGACATCATGAAGGAAAGTATTCAAGAAGAAGCAAGTCATGTTGTACATGAGATGGAGCGCTTCTTGACCGCGCTGGGCACCATTGCTGTCATTACGCCTCTGTTAGGCTTGTTAGGTACTGTTATTGGTATGATTAAGGTATTTGCCCAGCTTCAACTAGAAGGCGCAGGTAATGCTGCGGCGCTTGCTGGTGGTATTTCTGAAGCATTGATCACAACTGCTGCTGGTATGACAATTGCCATTCCAGCGCTTATTTTTCATAGGTACTTCTTACGTCGTGTTGATGAAATTGTTGTCGATATGGAACAAGAGTCTTTAAGGTTGGTTGAAGTGCTTCATGGAGATCGTGAAACACAAAACCAGGGAGAGAAAGACGCTTGAAATTCAAACGCCAGGTAGATCAAAACGTATCCGTTGATTTGACCCCTATGATCGACGTGGTTTTTCTTCTTCTAATCTTTTTTATGGTATCTACTACTTTTACTAAAGAAAGCCATTTAGAAATTGATTTGCCTCAGTCTAGTGCAGAACCAGCAAAACCTGCTATTGATGAAATTGAGGTTGTGATTAATGCTGCGGGTGAATACTCGGTTAATGACCGGAGCTTGGTTAATAATCAGGAAGACACCTTAAAACGTGCAGTTCAAAAACTCTCCGAAGGGAAAAATGACATTCCTTTTATTATTACCGCTGACTCTAAAACCCAGCATGAGTATGTTGTCAGGGTAATGGATGTTGCAGGTCAACTTGGCTTTGTTCAGTTGAGCATTACTACACAGCGTTCCGATAAGAATTAAAAACGAAGTTATATAGCCTTATCTTTTTAAGGCTATATCCTATCAAACGTAATTAATAGGTTAGCGTATTCATGAGTGATGACATCGACTCAAACTGGTCAATTTATAAGCGCTTACTGGTTTACGTAAAGCCTCTAAAATTCTTTTTTATTCTAAGTGTTATTGGTAATGCTATTTACGCTGCAGCTAGTGCACTAATGGCAAAGGCGCTAGAGTTTGTTATTCAAACTGTCGAAAACCCAACTGATGAAAATAGAATATTATTGCCTGCATTAATCATCGCTTTATTTGCTATGAGAGGCTTGGGTGGTTTTTTAGGTGGATATTATATAGCTTATGTAGGGCGAAATATTATCCATAAAATCAGAACGGAAGTGTTTGATCGTTATCTGAAATTACCAAGTCGTTTCTTTGATTCGAGTTCATCTGGCCACCTCATTTCTCGTATCACCTATAACGTTGAGCAGGTTTCCTCTGCTGCGACGGATGCAGTTACCATTATTGTTCGTGAAGGCTTAACCGTTGTTGGTTTGTTTATTGTCATGGTGTCTTCAAATTGGAAATTAACACTTATTTTTCTATGTTTAGGGCCTTTTATCGGCATTATGGTCTCATTTGTAAGTAAGCGTTTTAGAAAATTAAGTAAACGAATCATGGCTTCGGTAGGCAATGTCACTCACGTTGCTTCAGAAGTTGTGAATGGCTATCGTGTGGTTAGAATATTTGGTGGTGAAAAATATGAAGCTGAACGCTTTAAAGATGCTAGCCAATACAACCTTAAACAAAGTCTAAAAATGGAAATGACCAAGTCTGTTAGCACGCCGATTGTGCAGATATTGGTGTCATTGGCTATTGCTATTCTGGTCTGGATTGCTTTAGACCCGTCTATTCGTGGAAATATGACGGCTGCTAGCTTTGTCGTCATTATTGCAGCCGCATCAACCATGGCTAAACCTATCAGGCAGTTAACAGAAGTGAATGAAAAAATTCAACGTGGTGTTACTGCTGCACGTGATTTATTCCAGATTATGGATTCACCTGAAGAGAAAGATGAAGGCACAATTGAGCTAAGCCGTGCCAAAGGTGAATTAGTCTTTAAAGATGCATCATTCAAGTATGAAACCAGCCCTCAACCTATCCTAAAAAATATTAATCTTACGATTAAGGCTGGCGAGACAGTCGCTTTAGTCGGGCGCTCGGGTAGTGGTAAATCGACGATAGCAAACCTGATTCCGCGTTTTTATGAGTTGGATTCTGGTGAAATTACTCTAGACGGCATACCAATAGACAATATCAAGTTAAGATCTCTAAGAGATCAAATCGCTTTAGTAACCCAACAAGTCACCTTATTTAATGACACTTTGGCAAAAAATATTGCTTATGGTGGTTTAGGTGATGCGAGTTTGGATCAATTAAAAGATGTTGCAAAAAAAGCAAATGCTTTAGCCTTTATCGAAGAGAAAGAGCATAGCTTTGATACTATGGTGGGCGACAATGGAATTTCCCTTTCTGGCGGACAGCGTCAAAGAATCGCGATTGCCCGAGCGCTTTTAAAAGATGCACCTATTTTAATTCTGGATGAAGCCACCTCTGCTTTAGATACTGAATCTGAAAAAGCCATCCAAGGTGAGTTAGACCTCCTTATGAAAGGCCGTACTACATTGGTAATAGCGCATCGATTATCAACGGTTGAAAATGCGGATAAAATTGTTGTGATGGATCAAGGGCAAATTATTGAGCAAGGACGGCATCAAGAGTTATTGGATGCAAATGGTGAATATGCCAAGTTATATCGAATGAATTTTGCAGAAGATACGCCTCACTAACACCGAGGTCTTACGTTTAACATTATTAGTCGGACTATTGATATGACACAAGCGCGTGACGCGATAATAACCAAGGCATGGTATGAGGGCGCCTTATGGTTATATCTGTTGTGGCCATTGAGTCTTATTTATCAATTGGTTATTTACACTAGGTACCATCTTTACCGGTTGGATATCTTCAATACACACCGTGTTGATGTGCCGGTCATTGTTGTGGGTAATATTACGGTCGGTGGCACGGGTAAATCTCCTTTGGTTTGTCATCTCGTAGAATCCCTTCGAAATAAAGGCTTTAATCCAGGAATTGTTAGTCGAGGCTACGGTGCTAAACTTGGTCGGCATCAAGTACGTGAAGTCTTTACTCACAGTATTTCTTCAGAAGTAGGTGATGAGCCATTAATGCTTAAGAAAAAGCTGGGATGTCGGGTTTTTGTCAGTCCTTCAAGAGTCTTAGCCGCTAAGGCTTTAGAAAAAACAGGCTGTGACATCATAATTTCGGATGATGGCTTACAGCATTATGCTTTATATCGTGATGTTGAAATTTGTGTGTTTGATGGTCAACGAAAGTGGGGCAATGGTTATTTACTGCCTATGGGGCCATTAAGAGAGCCAATAAGTCGACTGAAAAGCATCCCCTATCTTGTTGTGAATGGTGCAAAGAATGCGGGTTCGTATGGTCAGTCTGGCTTGAATCAAAAAGAATTTAGTATGACGCTGCATGCAGAGTCACTCATCAGTATGAATACAGAAAGCATAAAACCACTTCAAGATTATGCTCAAAAAACTGTACATGCCGTAGCAGCCATTGGTCATCCAGAGCGTTTTTTTAACACGCTTCATGAGGCTGGTATAAATCTAGAAATGCATGCTTTTGGTGACCATTACGCTTACAAGAAGAGTGATTTTCAGTTTGATCAAGATCTACCCATTATCATGACTGAAAAAGATGCAGTGAAATGTGAATCATTTGAGTTAAACGACGCTTGGTTTTTGCCTGTGTCAGCAAAGCTAAATGGAGATTTGGCAGGACAAATTATTAAAAGTATAGGTTTAGAGCAATAGCTGACTAAGGCTGATTTATTTTGAGTAAGGTTCTTTGTATCAATAGTTCTACGTTTATGAAAGGTAAACAAAATGGATAATAAGTTAATGTCGATATTGGCTTGCCCTTTATGCAAAGGTGAGCTGAAGTATGATAAAACTAAAAATGAACTAATTTGTAGGGCTGATGGTTTGGCTTACCCTGTGCGTGATGATATTCCAGTGATGCTGGAAACTGAGGCTCGCACACTAACTGTAGATGAAAAGCTAGGTAAATAGTTATGTCGTTTACGGTTATTATTCCTGCGCGCTTTGCATCTACCCGTCTTCCTGGCAAGCCCTTATTAGACATTGCTGGCAAACCGATGATTCAGCATGTTTATG
>CAXBKC010000063.1:0-12591 GCA_963975615.1 uncultured Oleiphilus sp. | reverse complement strand
CTGTTAATACCGGCAATATGCGTTGCTTTTTAGTGACTTCGCCTTGGATCATGGCTTTTTCGGCGAGTTGTTTTCTTTTTTCATTTTTGTAGGCGCTGAGGCGAGACTTCAGTTCTGCTATTTGTTGGTTTAACAGCTTTTGTTGGGCGAGTTGACCTGAGATTTCGGTTATGGGGTCAGACCCCACGGGTCTGACCCCATAACCGCTAAGGCTACCAGTCTGATTTTGGAGCCAGTTTTCAAAAGCGAGAAAACGTTGAATACTGGCTTCTCGTTCTTTTATTTCATGACTAAAACGTTCAACATCGGCTTGAGTTTGTGTGTTATCCAGCGTGATGAGTGAATCACCTTGTTGAACGTATTGGCCTTCTTTGATATGGATGATTTTGATCTTACCTGCTTCTAAGGACTGTATATGTTTGATATGTTCGCTGGGTATGACTTTACCTTGAGCAACTGCGACAATATCTACTTTGCCAAAGTAGGCCCAAATGGCCGCAAGGGTAAATAAAATAACAATAGCCCAGATAATAGCGCGACCAGCTTTTGAAGAAGGCGTTTGTTCAACCTCGATAGCGGCGGGTAAAAACTCATATAATTCTTTCGCAGTGACGCGTTGATCTTTACGAGAAAAGGCTAAGACCTTGCCTTCTTCTTTGATCTTACTTGTACTCAGTTCAGGCGGTGTCGTTAAGGCTGCGTCATTCATGACACACCCTCTTCTTGGAGTTCATTGGGAATTGTCGTGCTGGTTCTTTTCACTTCACGGATAGCTGGTATATGGTTTTGATGGCTGTGTAATTTTGCATAATAGCCATTCTGTTCGAGTAGCTCATCATGATTGCCACTTTCAACAATCCGCCCTTGTTCAATCACAATAATTCTATCGGCCATGCGTACTGTCGATAAACGGTGCGCGATAATGAAGACGGTACGGTTATGACAAATGTTACGCATATTATCTTGGATAATACGCTCGGATTCGTAATCTAACGCACTGGTGGCTTCATCAAATATTAGTATGCGAGGGTTGGTAATTAGCGCGCGGGCAATCGCGATGCGCTGTTTTTGTCCACCGGATAAGTTAGAACCATGTTCACCGACTAGGGTGTCGTAACCATCGGCGAGCTCTAGAATAAAGTCGTGAGCACCTGAGAGTTTTGCGGCCTGAATAACTCGCTCTATGGGCAGGCTTGGGTCGGCTAAAGCTATATTATCTTTCACCGAGCGGTTAAATAAGACGTTTTCTTGGAGAACTACCCCAATTTGGCGACGTAACCAAGCAGGGTCAACCTGTGCAACATCAACGCCATCGACTAACACTCGACCAGACTCTGGTACGTAAAGCCGCTGAACCAATTTTGTTAGAGTGCTTTTACCTGAACCCGATCGCCCGACAATGCCGATAATTTCACCCGGCGATACTTCAAGTGATAAGTCTTTCAATATTTCTGGGCGATCTGGATGATAGCGAAAAGTAATATGTTCTAAAGTTACCTTTCCTTCAAGCTTTTGTAATGACGTACGGTTAGGGTTATGACCTGGTTCGGTGGGTGTATTCAGAATATCGCCTAAACGCTCAAGTGATATGCCCGCTTGTTGAAAGTCTTGCCAGAGCTGTACTAAACGTAAAATAGGTGCGCTCACTCTACCCGCCAACATATTAAAGGCAATAAGTTGACCGACACTAAGCGCGCCCCCAATTACCAGTGTCGCACCCACCCATAAAATTAATACAGTCACTATTTTGTTAATAAAGCCGGCGGTTTGACTGGCAATATTGCCTAAATTCATCGCCTTAAATGAGGAGGACACATAAGCCGCTAACTGCTCTTCCCAGCGACGTTGCATTTGAGGTTCAACCGCCATCGATTTTAAGGTTTCAACACCGGAAATAGATTCGACTAAAAAAGCTTGGTTCTCTGCGCCACGCTTAAATTTTTCATTTAATCTATTTCTAAGTACCGGCGTGATACTGGCGGAAAAATGACATAAAGGGGAATAGAACCGAGCACTATATAGGTTAAGGTAGGGCTGTAGTAATACATCACCACGAAGAAAATGACCGTAAAGAGAAGGTCTATGACTAAGGTCAGTGCAGAGCCAGTAATGAATTCACGAATAGTGTCTAATTCACGCACCCGTGCAACGGTATTACCTACTTGGCGACTATTAAAAAACGATATGGGTAATCGCAGTAAATGGTTGAAGAGTTGTGAGCCTAGGGTCACATCCACTCTATTGGTCGTGTGGGAAAACACGTAGGTGCGTAAACCATTCAGTACCACATCAAACAAAGAAACAACGATCAAACCAAAGCATAGTACATCCAAGGTGGTTAGGCCTTGGTGAACAAGTACTTTATCAATAATCACCTGAAAGAATAATGGCGTAACTAAAGCAAAGAGCTGAATAAAGAAGGACGCGATAAGAACCTGATACAGAATCTTTTTGTATTTGATACTTGCCGGAATAAACCAGGAAATATCAATCTTGCCAGACATACCTGGTAAAATGGAGCGTTTAGTAACTAATAGTAAACGTCCGCTCCACCTCTCTGAAAATGCTTCTTCAGTAAGCAGTTCGGGCTTGCCCACGCTTGGGTCTTGAATCAGTACCTTACCTTCACCACAACGCGCCAAGACAAAGTAGTTACCCTGTTTATCTTCAGCAATTGCAGGTAGGGCTATAGCTTCTAAATTCTTAGTTTTAGCTGTAATTGCTTTGGCTTTTAGCTTTAAATGACGCGCAGCCCTAACGAGTGCGACTTGATTGAGTGGCTCATCGTGTGAACCAAAGTGATGTTTTATTTGAGAAGGCTCGGCCGCTACTTGGTGAAAGCGAGCAACCATCACTAAACAGGCAAGGCCTGTATCGACTGGAGAAGCACTATTTACAGGCGATTCGTTTTGAGCTGAATCACTACTTGAAGGCAACGGCTTTGACAAAACGAAATTCCTTTTTCGTTAGTTTTAAATTAGCTTCTTGCTTATATAATCTTATTAAACCTTACGTAAATACAAAATAAAAGTAAACGTAAAAATAAATAGCACGTTCTAAAAGATTCAATTTTGAGTATTTGTTCCAAAAAAAACAGTAAATTGGCTCAAGGATAACTCAGTGAATATTATATAAAAATCCAATTCTTTATTTAGGATATAATATTAATAAGTACAATATAATGTTTAAACACAGCTATAACTTTTCAAGTAGCGCACAATTCTCTAGTAGGTACATGCATTGATATCAGAAAATAAATCACTATTTAACAAAAACTTAGAGAATAATAATTTAAAAAGAAAATTCTGCATTGCTCCCATGATGGATTGGACTGACCGACATTATCGGTATTTTGCTCGCCTCATTTCTAAAGAAGCTATCCTCTATACGGAAATGGTCACGACTGGCGCGCTGATCTATGGCGATAAAGAGCGGCACTTACAATATAGCTTAGATGAACATCCTGTCGCCCTTCAATTAGGTGGCTCTAACCCTGAAGAGCTTGCGACCTGCTCTGTGCTTGCCCAAGAATATGGCTATAAGGAAGTGAACTTAAACGTTGGCTGCCCTAGCGACCGTGTTCAAAATAATATGATTGGCGCATGTCTAATGGGCCATGCGGATCTCGTTAAGAACTGTTTGGTGAGCATGTCAGATGCGTGCGACATCCCTGTCACAATCAAACATAGAATTGGTATTGATGACTTAGACAGCTACCAGTTTCTATGTGATTTTGTGGGTAAGGTTGCTGAGTCGGGTTGTAATACATTTATCATTCATGCTCGCAAAGCCCATTTACAAGGCTTGAGCCCGAAGGAGAATCGTGAAGTCCCGCCTCTAAATTATGACTATGTTTATGCGCTTCAAAAAGACTTCCCAGAATTAGAAATCATTATCAATGGCGGCATTAAAACCATAGGTGAATCTTTAACTCATTTGGAACATGTTGATGGGGTTATGCTAGGTCGTGAAGCTTATCAAAACCCTTGGATATTGGCCGATGTCGATTCTATGATCTACGCTTCAGAAGTACACGATTTTTCTCGCCATGATGTTATTCGAAACATGTTTCCTTATATCGAACAACAGATAGCTAATGGCCAAAAATTAAGTTACATCACACGACATATCTTGGGGCTTTTTCATGGGCAGCCAGGAGGCAAACGCTTTAGACGTTACTTAAGCGAGAATGCACATAAACCAGAGGCCTGTCTGCAAACACTGGAAAGTGCGCTTGAGTGTGTACCTGAACGTTAATTATTTAATAGACACTTTATTAGTTGGAATTTATGAATAAGCTAGAACAATTAAAATCAATGACCACCGTAGTAGCCGACACGGGCGATATCGAAGCCATTAAGTTATGGCAACCACAGGACGCGACCACAAACCCTTCCCTGCTTTTAAAGGCAGCTAGTTTAGATCAGTATAAAAACTTGGTGACTAAATCGATAGCCTTTGGTCAAAGTAAAGAAAGTGATAAGGCAAAAGCGATTTCTGCTGCCTGCGATCATTTAGCCGTCGCCATTGGTACAGAAATTTTAAAATATATTCCTGGTCGAGTTTCGACAGAAGTCGATGCACGCTTATCTTTTGACACACAAGCGACCATTGCAAAAGCTAAAAATATCATCTCGCTATATGAACAAAATGGTATTTCTAAAGATCGTATCCTAATTAAAATTGCTTCCACTTGGGAAGGTATTCAGGCAGCTAAAACACTCGAACAAGAAGGCATTCAGTGCAACTTAACCTTGCTGTTTTCGTTTACACAAGCAGCTGCCGCAGCAGAAGCAGGCGCCTTTCTTATCTCCCCTTTCGTAGGTAGAATTTTAGACTGGTATAAGAAAAGCACCGGTAAAGATAGTTACCCTGCAGCAGAAGACCCTGGTGTTCTGTCTGTTTCACAGATTTATAATTACTATAAAGCGTGTGGATATAAAACGATTGTTATGGGTGCTAGCTTTAGAAACCTTGAAGAGATTGAGCAGCTTGCAGGCTGCGATCGTCTTACAATTAGCCCAGACCTACTAGAAAAATTAGCAAATGATGAGGCTAAACTTGAAAGAAAGCTAAGTCCAGAAAATATTAACTCTCAAGAGAAACTTAAACTGAGTGAAGCCGATTTTCGGTGGCAGTTGAATGATGATGCAATGGCGACTGAAAAGTTAGCTGAAGGCATACGTAAATTTGCTGAAGATCAAGTCGCTCTTGAGAAACTTTTAAGCGAGCAAACAGTTTGATTAAAAAACTTCTCTCATTAATTACACCTAAGGAAAGCGAGCCTAAAGAAGCATCGGAAGATGCTATTAGGCTCGCCGCCATATCTCTCTTAATACAAGTAGCTAAGGCTGACCATTCTCTTACAGAACAGGAAGAAACCAAATTGGTTGAACTGGTTAAAACCTATTTCAATCAATCTGAGCAGCATAAGCATGATGAACTAATTGAGTTGGCCATGGCTAAATCCGACGCCTCAACGTCTCTTTACGAATTCACCTCATTGATCAACGAAAGTTATGATGTGGAAAAGAAGTTTCAACTGATTACTTTTATGTGGGAAATCGCATTTAGCGATCATGTCATTGATGCTTACGAAGAACATTTGATAAGACGCGTTGCAGATTTAATCTATCTACCCCACGTACAATTTATCGAAGCCAAGCTTATGGCTAAACAAGCATTACTCAACAATTAAACCAACATACCTAGCAGCAGAGATTATCTCAACCCATGAAGATTATTGGTCACAGAGGTGCGCGCAATGAAGCACCTGAGAATACCGTTGAAGGTTTCATTCACGCACAAAAAAATGGCTGCCAACATTTTGAGTTAGATATACAGCTATCTGCTGATAAAGAGTTAATGGTTTATCACGATAAAACACTTAAAAGAACCAGCGGTTTAAATCAGAAGCTAAGCCAACTTCCCTCTTCACAACTTGCAAGTATTGATTCAAGGTTGAACACGCCAGGCTGGGATTCGCCCTGTTTTATTAGTAGCTTAGAAACTATATTTTTAGCTGTGCCGGATACAACAAGTTGGCAATTTGAAGTTAAAACAGACCGACGTGATAGCCTGGCGATTATCCTCGATAAATTAGCTACGTTTATTAAAGTTCATGACCTATATGAAAAGTGCCATGTCACCTCGACAAACAAGTGGTTTTTAAAAAACTTAAAGCAAAAGTATCCAAAGGTTGAAGTTGGCTTTGTGTGCGAACATTTATACCAAAGGCCTGTTCAAAGCTGCATCGATATCGGTGCTAGTCTACTGGCATTAAATGAAAAACTAGCGTCTAAAAAGCTTGTAGCGACAGCGAAAGCCGCCAATGTTGAAGTGTCATGTTGGACAGTGAATAAGATCCCGAGAATTGATCATTTAGTGTCTCTAGGAATAGAAAGCATTATTACGGATCATCCAACAACAATGATCGCTCACTACACCTAGAAGTACACCTAAAAACAAGAGCGAATAACTAAAAGGCCAGCATAATGCTGGCCTTTTAGTTTCTTTAGCTTTAAAAAGATAACTTATTGTTTGGGTCCGTACCGTTTAAGATTTCATCTATATCTAGCCAGACATCACCATCGGTATCTTCTTTACTAGGGTCAGTTGCAAAGAAGTATTCTTCTATATTAGATAAACCATCATTATCTAAATCTAAGAACTTATCGCCTATATCGGTATCGTCTAAACCGAATACCCTTTCATATAATCCGGTCATTAAATCATCGTCTTCATCAAACAAACCTAATGGATCAATCACTATTCTATTCTTCGATTTCTTGATTACTGCCAGTTCAGAAGCTGAAGTTTTAGCGAAAGGAATTAATTTAACAACTTGCTCCTCTAGTCTCTCTGGTGGCAACAAGTATTGATTCAATACCTTTAAGTCATTTATTGAGTCACCAGGTGGTAGCTTTTGCTCGAGTGTATCTTTAATACTTTCTAGTTCTGTAACCAGCAAACCATTACGTGTTTGAGATAGATCTTCGCCACCTGGAATACCCGTTAAACCGACATCCACTACGCCAACAAAGTGATCTGCATACTCAACAAAATCATAATAACTACTATATGACTTCTTGTTATGCTCTCTAGTGAGTGTGTCACCGGTATCTCCTAACGATAAGTTAAAGATTTGACCAGATCCCAACTGAATGAAATCACTACTTTGAGATGCTTTTATAGGGCCTTGAAGTACCTCATCTACAGCTAGTGGACTCGATATTTCAATGTCCGTTGTAAATGTATTAGTGACTGTATTTATATCGAGTCGACCAATATTTGTATTTATACCTGCCGAGCCTTTTATAAAACCGTAAATACTCGCGCTTTCATCACAATCAGCATTTATATTAAAGCAAACAACAACTGAATCGTTTAGATCCAAGCCCTTGTCTTCCAACACAGCTAAGCTAGCACCCGAACTATCCAATAAAGTGTAACTAAATTGGCTTAAGGTATTTCCTGACTCAATTATAAGCTTATTAGAATTTACCAACTTAAGTGTTCTAGATAAAGAACCAGCAATTAAGTAATTTCCAAGCGTTTGTACTACTTTTGTCTGAACATTATAAGCCTCAAGACTTGAATCGGAATAAAGTAAATACAGTTGCTTATCTGCTTCATTAAACTCAAAGTCCACCAAGCTTACCGCGACTGAATTTATTTCTTCTTTAATACTTATAGGCGACTCATAAGTTCTGCTCAATGCATTATGAACAATGATTGAATCCCATCCAGTATTGTAGAATAAAACATCTGCATGGCTAATCGTATTGGCACCAGATGTATCTTCCCACTGAGCCTGTTTAATAATACCTATACTCTCTACTTCAGCCATCCAAGACGAAAAGCACTGAATACTTTGATCATTTGTTATAAAGCCATCAGTTGATAAGTGGCAAGAAGCATCTAAGGGATAATGGTCCAATATCACTGAGTTATCAGCAATATCAACCCTTCTATCCGCAACTCCATCATTATCACTGTCTACAAGAGTGGGATAAGATGAGTATTCGATACTGAAGCAATAGTCTTTGCCAGCGACAGAAGATAAACGAATTTCAGTATCAGTACAGAACTCACTAGACGTTACTTCTCTACGAGACCACGACTTAACTTCTACTTGATCATTCAGGCCATCACTATCAGTATCTGCTTGAGATGCACTAGTCCCTAGTATTAGCACCTCTAAACCATCTGGTAATGAGTCATTATCAGTATCTGGGTTCGTAACAAATGTCTCGGAGTTACTCTGCTCAAGCAGGTTTGTATAAAGGTCATTATCAGCATCACTTTGTGCATCTGTAAGATCAAAACTATACGGATCGGTAAAAACAGTCACCTCTATTATATTAGTGATACCATCATTATCTGGGTCTTCATTGGCATCACTAATTGAATTCCCGTCAGTGTCCAACAAATTAGGATCGGTCAAAGTTAGTAAGATTTCCTGAGCATCGGTCAAGCCATCATTATCTGAGTCAATCGCCTTATTTTTAACTAATGGATCAGTTCCAAATAATAGTTCGACAAACGCTGTTAAACCATCATTATCAAGATCACTTTGACCATCCAATACCCCATCAGAATTACTATCTGCTAAAAGTGGATCGGTATTCGTTATTTTTATCTCATACAGGTCAACTAAGCCATCACCATCGCTGTCTGTACGAAGCTGATCGCTATCACTCACTAAGGGGTCAGTTCCTAATTTCATTTCTTGGAAGTTAGTAAGTCCATCTGAATCCAAATCTTCGAAGGCATCATTAGTACCATCACCATCTGTATCTGCATCAAGAGGGTCAGTCTTAGTAAAAGTAATTTCTTGATAGTCAGTTAAACCATCATTATCTGAATCAAGAATATTATTTATATCTGTAAAAGTAAGTGGGTCGCTTCCCAACTGAAGTTCAGTAAAATTATCTATTAAATCATTATCTGGGTCTTCTTGGCCGTCTAAGGTTCCATTAGCATCAGAATCTTCATTATTAGGATCGGTAAAGGTTGCAAAGATTTCTTGAAAATCAGTCAAACCATCACCATCTGAATCTAAGCCAGTGTCTTTACTTAGTGGATCAGTCTGAAACTTCATCTCTTCGATGTTTGTTAAGCTATCGCCATCTATATCTTCTAGACCGTCTAGAATGCCGTTGGCGTTGCTGTCTGTAGAGTCAATATCATAATTGTCAAATAATTTACTTTCAAAAATATCTAATAAACCATCTCCATCAGAGTCTAAACCGTATATTTCTAGACTTACGTCGTATACATTCGGGTGACTTCCAAACAAAACTTCTTGATGGTTGTTCAGTAAATCGTCATCTTTATTTTCTAAGCCATCCAAAATACCGTTGCTGTCAGAGTCTTCATTATTTGGGTCTGTTAAAGTATATTTGGATTCGTATAAATCTGATAAGCCATCGCCATCAGAATCTAAATTCCCCGTTGTAACAGTGCGGATGTTCCATGGGTCAGATACTTTAAAGTTGACACTATTTAACGCTGTAGGATCAAAAGAAGGATCGTCTAAAGTTTCGTTATAATCAACACCGTAGACTCTTTCAATCTCGAACTCTGTTGAATCAAATAAGCCATCCCCATCCGAATCATTGCTAGTAGGATTGGAGTAACGTTGAACATATAATCGCCCTACAATAAGAGACGGATCTAGAACATCAACTATGTCATAAACAACACGATCTAGGTTATTGTGGGTGAATTTATACAATCCTGAGCTTTGTGTTATATCTGGCCATCCGGCTGACCCAGCCCGAGAGTTTAGCGCTATGTCTAAGTCTTCACCGACCTTAACTAAGGTATTTGTTTCCGTGTTTGTCGCGCGGTCATATTCAAAAGCATAAACCCACGTTTCATAACCATCATCTAAGTTATCCAAATCCGTATCGCGTCTATTAGGGTCCGTTCTTAAGTAGTGAACTTCGATTCCATCTGGGATGCCGTCGCCATCACGATCGGCTAGTAAAGGAGATTCATCTGCACCATCTAATAAGAAGTCATGATCTGAATCAGGGTTCCAAGGATCCGTACCAGAGATTAGTTCTTCGTCATCTGGTAAACCATCACCGTCAGTATCAGGATTGTTTGGATTGAGACAAATATCAGGGTTTTCAGGTTTACAATAATTTTGTTCTTCAAAATCGCTTAAACCATCACCGTCAGTGTCAGTAATAATAGGGTCCAAACCATCAATTATTTCTACATTATCATTAATACCATCACCATCTGTATCTATCTTCAGAGGGTCAGTACCATAGAGATTAATCTCGTCATAATTCGTTAAATCATCATCATCTTCATCAGACAAATCATCAGTAATTCCATCACCATTTGAATCAGCATTTAATGGGTTTGTTTTTGTTAGATAAAGTTCTTGATAGTTTGTTAGTCGATCTGAATCAAAGTCCTCTTCTCCATCATCAATACCGTTATCATTCGAATCTGTATCTTGAGGGTTAGTCCCCAAAATAAGGACTTCATCACCATCTAATATGCCATCACCGTCTGTGTCACGAATAAGTGGGCCCGATATAGGAAAGAGTTCTGGTGGTACATCACAGCTAGAAGGCAAAGCTATGCCAAGCTCTTGTGCATCACTTAAACGATCGCCATCCGTATCTGCTTCTGCTGGATTGGTAAAGAAAAGTGTAGCTTCCCACCTATCACAAATACCATCACCATCCGTATCAACCTCATTTGGGTTAGGCTTTATAAGAGGCTCTATTTGATTATTCTGCAATAAAAACGCTGCTAAAAGCTCCTCAGAGTACTCAAATTCATATTCAAACTCATATAAGTCAGATAAACCATCACCATCACTATCTGCAACAGTTGGGTCTGTAGAGTATGCATAAGTTGAATCAAGGTTTAGCTCAACAGAATCTGGAACACCATCCTGGTCTGTATCAATACTACTTGGATCTGTGCCATATAAATTTATTTCATCTTCATCTCTAAGCCCATCACCATCTGAATCTGGGTTATTTGGGTTTGTACCATGGGTCAGAACTTCGTCATAATCTGTTAGCGTGTCACCATCAGAATCTGCATTATTTATATCGGTATTAGACACATTCAGCTCGTAACTATCTGAAAGGTTATCCCCATCCGAATCGATATCTCCGTCAAGCGTTCCGTTAGTCACTGAATATTGATTATTAGGGTCTGTATTCGTATCATTTATTTCTTGATAGTCCGTTAAACCATCGCCATCTGTATCTGGATTTAGCGGATCAGTACCATATACAAAAGCTTCATCACCATCTATGAGTCCATCTGAATCACTATCAGGATTCAAAGGGTCTGAAATTATATTAAAATTTGGGTAAACAGAACAATCTGCCGAGGCACTGGGAAGAATACCTAACTCTTGCGAGTCCGACATACCATCTGAATCTGTATCTGCTAATAAAGGGTCTGTACCAAAAAGCGTTACTTCCCAATGATCACAAATGTTATCACCATCAGTGTCAACCAATAATGGCGGTGTTGGTGAATCATCAACATTTGGCGTACCGTCTAGTAAATCTGGTATTTCAGCAGCATCAGTTAATTGATAATTATCAAATTCTACAGAAGTAAGGGTCTGCGAAAGATTATTCCACCAGTCAGGTAGAGTGTCACCATCCTCATCCCCAAGCACAACATACTGAAATGCTACTTTGCCATCATTTGCTACTGAGTTTGAAGGTTCTGAATAAGAAATAGCTAAAAAGTGATGACCAACAGGCACTACCGCTAAGGTATCTTCATTGATTAATTGAGTATTAAAACGCCAGTATTTATCCTCGTGTAGCTTCGTTAAGGTCGTGAACTCTATAAAGCTACTATTACTCTTGGATAAAATCCTATGGCTTTGGTGCTCAAGCCCAAATCTAAACGGTGGAATTGTATTTTGTAAAAATGCATCATCGCTAAGATTATACCCGGCTCCATTTCCGAAGCGTAAAATTGACTTCCCGTTTATATTTTCAATAAATAAAGGGGATTCTATAGGGCTCAACAAGTCAATTGATTCAAAAGAGACAACAGGACTATTTAAAGACGTATTGAACGTTTCTTTGACAAAGGAAGTCTGAGAATAGTTTGGATCAAAACTTAGCAGTTCAAGTTTAGAACCGTCACTCCATATAGAGTTTTTATAACTAAAGTCTTTAATTGTGACCGAGCTTGGGTCTAGAACTGGAGGCTCGCTTGGGTCAGGAACAGGTAGACTAAGGACCGGAGAGTTTAAGTCAAAAACTGCATGTAGAATTTCACCAGCATCATTAACCTGCTCGGAAATTAAAATATCGCCTTGATTTATAAGCGTTGAAACCGGTAGCTTATAGCCAGTATCTAAAAATATATCTTCAAATAGCTTTGTTTGCTTATTGTACCTTCTGATCGTTCCATCAGATAAGCCAATATAAATTAGATTTGTGTTTGTAAAATCTACATCGTAGGTCAGTGACGCTGCAAATGCATTGTAATCACTTAAATCTATAACACCTGTAAAAACTTTATTTTGAGCATCAAAGCGAACTATCTGGCTCCATTCATCAGAAACAAAAGCTATTTCTT
>CAXBKC010000062.1:0-12627 GCA_963975615.1 uncultured Oleiphilus sp. | reverse complement strand
TCTAGCTTAACTGACCATTCAAACTTTCCAGACTCAATATCAGACTGAACTTCTTTCAATCCATCAATAATCTGAGTTTTTTCATCGTCGGTTAGCACACCCACTTTCGCTAACATGGTGGCATGAGCAATAGAGCCTTGTATATCGTGATAATAAAGACGCTGATCGAAGCTCACTGAAGCGGTAAATTGTTCAACAAACGCATCCGTTGGTTCGTTGAAGCGACCACCCCAAGGTTTTTCTGTTCCGCTAAGTTCAGTTCCGAGACTTTCTTTGCTCATGTTTAATTACCCATCTACACTAAAATTTGTGACAAAAAATATAATTGCTGACCTGAAAAAATCGGCGAACAGGATAACACAGAACGCACATAAAAATCGCTAGATGACTTTATACAAAACTTATCGTGATTTAGCAGATAGAATACACCCTAGTCACCTTAAACTGGTTTTCTCATGTCAATTCAAGCCAAATCAAGCCGCCCCTTTCAGCAAGATTCATTAGTCGAAGATGTATTTTTCATACCTGATTTATGCAAAGTTCAGGCGGTTTTATTTTTACTGATTCTCACTCAGCTTTTATCTATAGTTTTATGTTTAGTGCTTAGTGTAGGCGAGCTGTTTAACTGGGAGCTTTTAGGGTATTTATCACTTTATTGCCACTCTATTGCCTTAAACTTTGCTGCCACCATGTGTATTAGTAGAAAATATCTGAAGAAAAAAAGTATCTTGTTTGTATCAGTTTATTTTTTAGGTACAAGCCTGTTTATTTCTTTTTGTATTGGCTGGCTATGCAGCAATGCCTTTAGCCCGGATCTATTCGAGCATGCTGGTTTATTTATCGGTAAGACATGCATTATTAGCAGTATCATCGCAAGCATACTGCTGCGTTATTTTTACCTGCAAGCACAATGGAAAGAACAAAAGCAATCCGAGTTAAAGGCTAGGATACAAGCTCTCCAAGCTAGAATTCGGCCGCACTTTCTGTTCAACAGTATGAACAGCATAGCAAGCCTTATTGCCATCAATCCACAACAGGCGGAGGATGCGGTTTTAGATTTATGCTCACTTTTTAGAGCGACTCTAAACAACCAAAAAACGCTTATTCCAATTGAAGAAGAAATAGAGCTTTGTAAGCGCTACTTAAATATTGAGGCGCTACGTTTAGGTGAACGCTTAAAACTTGACTGGCAAATCAAGAAACTAATTAAAAAAGTACAGATTCCACCGCTCACGCTTCAGCCCTTATTTGAAAATGCCATTTATCATGGCATTCAACCACGAATTGAAGGAGGTACCATCACATTAACATGCGAAGAAAAAAACAATTCGCTTTCTATTATGATCAGTAACCCTCTTCCTGAATCGAGCAATAAACACGACGGAAACCATATTGCCTTAGATAATATTCGTAGTCGGATACAAGCAATTTTTGGTGACCATGCTATCTTAAAAACAAGCACCTATAATAATATTTTTACCGTGACCCTTAGAATTCCGATCTAAGCTAAACATACTGGGCAAGCACATGAGTTCGCAAAAAACGATATCAATTTTTATTGTGGATGATGAAAATTTAGCAAGAGAAAGACTTAAGCGCTTAATAGAATCAGCTCCCGCTTATTCGGTTATTGGAGAAGCTGAAAATGGTGAAATTGCCATTAAATCTATCCCGCAACTTAATCCTGACATTGTTTTGCTGGATATTCGAATGCCTGGCGAAGATGGCCTAGCTGTTGCAGAAAAACTATCTGAGCAAGCACAGACCCCGGCAATAATATTTTGTACCGCTTACGATGAGTATGCTATTTCTGCCTTCAAATACAACGCCATTGGATATTTATTAAAGCCGGTTAGAAAGGAAGAACTGATGCAGGCATTAAGTAATGCTCAAAAGCTGAATCAGCTGCAAGTAAAGGAAGCCAAACAACAGATTGAAACTAAAGTTTTTGTCGCAAATACATGGCAAGGCCAAGAGCTAATTCCATTAGACAGCATCTATTTTTTTAAGTCTGATCATAAATATTTAACGGTAATACATGAGCAAGGAGAAACCTTAAGCGACCAGACACTCAAAGACCTAGAGCAGGAATATCAAAACCATTTTATTCGCGTTCACCGAAACACATTGGTGAATAAGTACTTCATTAGCAGCTTAGTGAAGAAACAAGATGGACATTATGAGATACATTGCAAAAACTGTACGCAGAAAGTAACCGTTAGCCGCCGGCACGTGACTGTTATTAAGGACTTCCTAAATAGTTTGTAGCACCTCTCTTCACTAATGATACATAAGCAATATCCTCGTATCTAAACTACCTTCTAATCTAACCATTCGTTACATATCTGAGTACTTAAATCATTTAATATTATCTCATCAGAATTTATTTATGGGGGAGGTGATTATGTCTATTCGACGACTATCAATGTCGCTTTGTCCCTGTATGTTATTTATGTTCCTTTGGGGCTTAAGCCTTAACGCTCTATCTGAGGGCTTCGATTACAAGCCCAGCACCAGCTATTGGTCAGGTAGCGATGAAGACACAATACTGATTGAAGATATAGTTAAGCAAAAAATCTCTTATAGTCGCGCTATCAAAGCCGCGTGTAAAAACTTATTAGGTCTTGATATTGATAAGTATTTTAGCGGTGGCAAAAACAAACGAAGTGAAGTTATCCGCCAATTGACAGATCTATCAGAGCGCAGCCATTACTATTTACGCCTAGATCAAGAAGAAGTTACCTTCAAGTTCACCCTAAATTTATAACTGCCCGCAAGATCCCTTAAATACTCTATTCATCCCAAGCCATTTCAGCGAAATTTATTTTCAGCTTATAAATTGAGCTTATTTGAATTTAATATCTATCATATATCATGTTATTTAGCCTCCAAACTCCGGTATACTTGCCCTTCATTTTGCAATCTTATAAAAGCATGCAACATGCTTAAGCTTTTCAAAAAAGGCCTTACACTCTATGTCTCACAACATGCCCATCAAAACCCTTACTATTGCATCTCGACAGAGCGCGCTTGCTCTCTGGCAAAGCGAACACATCAAAGCGCGGCTCGAAGCTCTTTATCCAGGCTTGAATGTTATTATTAATGGTATGACCACTCAGGGCGACATAAGACTTGATGTGCCATTAGCTAAAATTGGCGGTAAAGGGCTGTTTGTCAAAGAACTAGAGACCGCTATGTTAAATGGTCAAGCAGATGTTGCCGTTCACTCGATGAAAGATGTGCCTATGGAGTTTCCAGAAGGTTTAGAGTTAGCGGTTATTTGTGAGCGAGAAAACCCTTTTGATGCTTTTGTGAGTAACAGCTTTAACAACGTCACTGAGCTGCCAAAAGGCGCCATTGTCGGAACATCAAGCCTAAGACGCCACAGTCAGTTGGCTTCACAACGCCCAGACCTAGTGATCAAATCATTGCGTGGAAATGTTAATACAAGATTAGCTAAGCTAGATGCAGGTGAATTTGATGCCATTATTCTTGCCGCATCTGGCTTAATGAGGCTCGGTTTTGATGAGCGAATCAAATCAACACTGACTTCCGAGCAATCCTTACCCGCTGTTGGCCAAGGCGCTTTAGGTATTGAATGCAGAATTGCAGACACTGAAATCAAAGCACTGCTTGCACCTCTAAGCCATCAGGAAAGTGAGTTTTGCGTGCAAGCAGAACGTGCTATGAACCATTTCCTACATGGTGGTTGCCAAGTACCTATCGGTGGGTACGCAACGTTGGATAAAGGTACTCTCACACTAAGCGGTTTAGTGGCATCGCTTGATGGCAAAACGGTAGTCAAAGCTTGCCGTCAAGATAAGGCAGAGAATGCAAAACAACTAGGTATAACCGTTGCCAAAGAATTATTGGAAAAAGGTGCCGGCCCATTACTTGAAGCCGTCTTTGAGCAATAAAATCGAACAATAATGTCTAGTAATAAGAGCTAAAAGGAAATGTCTGACTCAACAATCCCAGCACATGTTACAGCTATTTTGAGCGGTACAAATGTACTCATTTGCCGCCCTGGAGAATCGGCACAAGAGTTATCTAGAGCGCTCTCAGCTTTAGGTGCATCTTGCCACACCCTGCCTACTCTAGATATCACAGAACTAGCGATATCGGAGCTAGAAAAACAGCACATTTTATCTCTCGATCAATACCAACATGTCATTGTCACCAGCCAACATGCAGCGAAAGCGGGCCTGGAATTAATTAACAGCTATTGGCCACAATTTCCTATTGGTCAGACCTGGCTCGCGATCGGACAAAAAACAGCTAGCATATTGTCTGATGCAAACATCCAACTCATTCCCCCTAAAAAAGATCTTATTAGTGAAGATTTATTAAAATTGGCTCCACTGCAAAAAGTAAAAGATCAAAAAATTCTGATTCTTAAAGGTAAAGGCGGTAGAGGCGTCATTCCCCAAGTACTTGCAAAGCGAGGGGCAAAGGTAGATGAAGTCGACTTATATGAGCGAGTTTGCCCCATTTACTCCAATGAGCAAGTTAAAACAGCCCTTATCGACTTCCAAGCGACTTATATCGTGGCATTAAGCGGTGAAACACTTCTCAACCTAATATCTCTTTGCGAAGATCATAATATCGATCTATCATCAAAGACATTCCTTGTGCCAAGTCACCGTGTCGCGAATATAGCTTATGAGCATGGCTTTAAATCAGTGTTAATTCCTGCTAATTTAAAACCTATCGACCTGATTAAATGTATAACAAAGCATAAAAAAAACCTTAATTGAGATCTTTATATATCAGATACACCACAAAGATCCTGAACAAACTGCGACAAGAGCTCTACAATCATTCGTGATTTTCGGTGACTTGTAGAATAATAAGCGTATAAATAAGCAGTAAAGCAACTAAAGTGGAATTTAATGTGACAGAACCTACTACAAGCTTACCCTCAGCGGACAATAATGCGGCTTCTTCTGCAAAAGCTGACAACAAAGCAACGTCTCCTCCAAAAAAAGATAAGAATCGTTTTCCATTATTCTTAAGTATATTCACGCTCATTCTTCTTTGTGCTGCTGCCTTTTATTTCTGGCAACAACAAAATCTTCAGTCTTTAAAAATTCAGTACTTTCTAACGAGTAGTCAAGGCGACTCAAGAAAAATTGATACCTTCCAACAAAATATTCAACAGCAGGTTAATTCACTTAAAGATATTAGTAGTGCACAACAAACACGACTAAACTCACTTGCCCAAGAAAGTTATTTTCATACCCAAAAGTTAGCCGACTTAGGTGCTAGAAGCCGAAATGATTGGTTGCTGGCAGAAGCCGAATATTTAATGCGCCTAGCGAATCAAAGGCTGACATTAGAGCAGGATATTAATAGTGCTGAGGCGATGCTTACAAATGCCGACAAAATTATTGCTGAAATAAATGACCCAGGCTTAACAAAGGTACGCCAAGCGTTAGCGAACGAAGTGCTAAGCCTTCAACAAATAAATCACCTAGACTATCAAGGTTTATACTTAAAACTAGACGCCCTTATTCGCTCTATTGATAACCTTCAACAGAATTCTATCGTGCAGAAAGCCCCCCCCAAACAAACAGTCGCAAGCACTGACACAACAACAGATCAATCGAGCCAATTTATGACTATCTGGTCAAATATTTGGATGGATTTAAAACAAGCAGTCTTAATTAGACGCCTAGACAAGCCTGTTGAACCACTTCTCGCGCCAGAACAAGATTATTATCTGAAGCAGAACTTACGCTTAATGCTAGAGCAAGCGAGCTTGGCTTTAATCGATAAGAACACCACTATTTATCAATCCAGTCTAAACAAAGCACTTTCTTGGCTAGATCAATACTTTATTCAGGATGATAAGAAAATATCTGAGATAAAGAATAACCTAGCGGAAATGGCATCATTCAAAATTGATCAAACACTTCCCGATATTTCAACATCTTTACGCTTAACAAAAATGAAGATTGAAAGTTTTTACAAACAACATTCTATAGGTAAACTCAGCACACCTAAGGCAGAGATCGAGGCCGCCAATACGCTTAAGCAAGAAAGCGCAAACAAAGAGCCGAACTTATGAGAAAGCTTATTATATTAATCATAATCGCCCTTGGTCTGTCAGCGCTATTGTCCTATTTAATTCAACTTGACCCAGGTTATGTCAGAATTTCGTTTGGCAATTGGTTAGTTGAAAGTAACTTGTGGGTTTTACTTGGGCTAAATATTGCCATTATCGCTACACTATTTTTGACCTTATCGATATGGAAAGGTTCAGCTCACTTCGGTAAAAAAATAAGTCGAATTTTTGGTAAGTCGGCACAAGAGCGAGCAAAAGAAACAACCGAAAAAGGTATTATTGCTTTTTTGGAAGGCGACTGGGGAGCAGCCAAAAAACTGTTAACACGCTCCGCTCGCAAGAACACGAAACCCATCATAAACTATCTGGCGGCAGCTCATGCCAGCAACGAGCTTGGGCAAACAAAAGAAGCCGAAATGCTTCTTAAAAAAGCATATGAAAGTACGCCAGAGTCAGACTTTGCGGTCGGAATTGCACAGACTCGAATTCAAGTTCAACAAGAGCAATTTGAAGCCGCGTTAGCCACACTTGTCAGACTCAAAAAACTACAACCACATCACCCATTTGTACTTCGCCAGTTAAAAATAGTCTATCTAAAACTAGAAGACTGGCAACAAGTCATAAAGCTAATCCCCTTCCTAAGAAAAGAATTAAAAGAAGATGAATCAGAATTAAAAGAGCTGGAACTCCTAGCCTGGAATAATCTGTTTAGTCAAAAAACTGAAGAAATACTTCACAGAAACCAAACAAATAGCGCTACAGAAGTACTCGCCGCCCTGTGGAAAACGGTACCAGATAAGCTGTATTCTAACGTATCTTTAGTACGTACCTATGCAGAACAACTTATTAAGGTAAACCAATCAGTAGAAAGTGAAGCTTTACTTCGTATCACACTCAATCAACACTGGCACACTGACCTAGTTTCTTTATACGGAACAGTAAAAGGCGCAAACCCAGAAGAACAACTGCTACATGCTGAAAACTGGCTAAAAGGACGACCAAATAATGCCACTCTACTTTTAGCTCTAGGCAGGTTATCACTACAAAATAAGTTATGGGGAAAAGCCCTAGAATACTTTGAAGCTAGCAGACGCTTACATCAGACAAAAGAAAGCATGGCTGAGTTATGTAGACTTAAACTTAGAATGAAAAAGCCTCAAGAAAATTTAAGCCCATTGCTTGAGGAATTATTAGAGCTTATTGAGTTACCCAAACTACCCCTCCCTAAATAAAACAACAGTGCTATCTAAGATAGCACTCAGTAAGACTTAATCCTCGCGCACAGCATAAGCTAAGACATCTGAAAAAAACTGATTTTCAGGCAAACCCACATCCATAAAGGCATCCATTGCGGAAAATACTAATTTTGGCGAGCCACTAACAAACACCATCGACTCTAATAATTTTCCATTCTCAGCCAAAACGGCATCACTTAACTGGTTATGATGATCGGTGAGCTCTATATCTTCGATATCTGAAACTAAAGGCATAAACTTAAAATTTTCATGCTCTTGAGCCCAAGATTCAGCAAGACCTTGAAGATACATATCTTCTTCTTTCCTAACGCCCCAGTATAAAGAGATCGGCGAGCTAAATTGATGCTCAAACAAATGTTCAATGATGCTTTTCATTTGAGAAAAGCCTGTCCCTGCAGCCACTAAAACTAAAGGCTTGTTAGGAATGGTCGTTAAACAAGCTTCACCATAAGGTAGCGATAAAGCTGCTAAAAAACCCTGCGCGACACATGATTCTAAATAAGATATAACGTCCATAGCAGAAACTAAATGGGGGTCTGCTTGTATATGCAGCGATAACACACGAAGCCCCGGGCGACTTGCAATTGAAAAATAACTCACGCCTTCCTTTCCGGGTAGCTGTAAAGCCAAATACTGACCCGGGAAGAATTCCGGCTGCTTACCGGCAGGCAACTGAAAATCCACCTGAAACACATGGCCTTTCAATCGTTTAACCGATAATACCTGGCACTTCACTTTCTTCACGGGTAACTCTCCTGGACCAAATAAATGCCTAACCTCAATTTCACTCTTCCCCTTAGGCCATGCCTGACAAAGCATAATTTCGGTAGAACTAAGCTCTTCACTTTGATGACTGATGAGTTTTTTTGATGTACCACTCAACACACTTCCTGATCTTAAATTAGCTCGACACACATGACAGACACCATTAAGGCAGCTGACAGGCAAGCGGAAACCCTTCGCCCTTGCTGCTTCATAAATCGTTTCATCTTCGGTACAACTTAATTCATAACGCCTAGCGCCTGACTCATTTTCTGTTACTAGAGTAAGCTTATGGGCTAACTTATCCGACAATTCTGACACAACGGCCTCTAACACAATTTCATTTAAACGAGCCCTATACAGGGATGAAGCAAAGCAGGTTACTTTTTGGAGACAGTATCAAAAATGCCTAGGCTTTCCCATTTATCATCAACTTTCTCTTTTATTGAAGCATCCATTTCAATTGGTATGCCCCACTCTCGATTCGTTTCGCTAGGCCATTTATTGGTCGCATCCATGCCCATCTTTGAACCTAGACCAGAAACAGGCGAGGCAAAATCTAAATAATCAATCGGCGTATTCTCTACCAAGGTAATATCTCTGGCCGGATCCATTCGTGTGGTCATCGCCCAAATCACATCTTCCCAGTTACGGGCATTGACATCATCATCAAGCACAATCACAAACTTGGTGTACATAAACTGCCGTAAGAAAGACCAAACCCCCATCATGACTCGCTTGGCATGCCCAGGGTATTGCTTTTTCATTGTGACAACAGCTAAACGGTATGAACAACCCTCTGGTGGCAAATAGAAGTCCTGAATCTCTGGAAATTGTTTCTGTAAAATAGGTACGAATACTTCGTTTAAAGCCAAGCCTAAAATAGCAGGCTCATCCGGTGGCCGACCTGTATAGGTAGAATGATAAATTGCATTTTTACGCTGAGTGACACATTCCACAGTGAACACAGGAAACGAATCTACCTCATTGTAGTAGCCCGTATGATCTCCAAAGGGCCCTTCTGGGGCCATATCATCGGGGTAAATAAATCCTTCCAATACAATTTCGGCACTCGCAGGAACAGACAAATCACTTAGCTTCGCCTTAGCAACCTCCGTTTTACTTCCTCTAAGTAAGCCTGCAAAGGCATACTCTGAAAGACTATCTGGAACGGGCGTTACAGCACCTAAAATCGTTGCCGGGTCAGCACCTAGGGCAACAGCAATAGGAAATGGTTTACCCGGATGTGCCGCCTGCCATTCTTTAAAGTCTAATGCGCCTCCACGATGAGACAACCACCGCATAATTAAACGATTCTTACCAATTAGCTGCTGGCGATAAATACCCAAGTTCTGTCTAGATTTTTCCGGTCCACGCGTAATCACTAAAGGCCATGTCACTAATGGCCCTGCATCACCAGGCCAGCAAGTTTGAATGGGTAAATCATATAAATTTACATCGTCCTTCTGGATAACAATATCCTGACAAGGCGGGTTGCGAATATCTTTTGGCCCCATACTCAGAACTTTCTTAAATATAGGCAGTTTTTGCCAAGCATCTCGCATACCTTTTGGCGGTTCTGGCTCTTTCAAAAAAGCCAAAAGTTCACCCACACCTCTTAAAGCTTGAACATCTGTCTGCCCCATACCTAATGCAACTCGCTTTGGTGTACCAAACAAGTTACCTAAAACAGGCATATCAAAGCCTTTAGGGTTTTCAAAAAGTAGTGCAGGTCCACCCGCTCGAAGCGTTCGATCGCAGATTTCTGTCATTTCAAGGTAAGGATCAACTTCTTGTGTGATGCGTTTTAATTCGCCAAGACGCTCTAATTGATCGATAAAGTCTCTAAGATCTTTATATTTCATCTATTTTACTCTTAATGGTCTAAGCAAAAGCATAGAGAGGACACTTGGTAGAAGTAGTGTAAAACACATTAACTAATTCACATAAAGTTTAGCTAACAAAAAGCCGGCTAATAAACCGGCTTTTTTGATTAGAGATTGCTATCTCTTATCTTTTCTTCATCGACAAGAAGAAATCATCATTGGTTTTTGAATCTTTCAACTTATCTAACAAGAATTCCAATGCTGCAATATCATCATCCATGCTATGCAGTAGTTTTCTTAGAATCCATACTCGCTGTAGTTCGTCTTCGGCCATAAGCAAATCTTCACGACGAGTACCAGAACGACGGATGTTAATCGCAGGATAAACACGTTTTTCAGCACAACGACGATCCAAATGTACTTCCATGTTACCAGTACCTTTGAATTCCTCGTAGATAACCTCGTCCATCTTGGAGCCGGTATCCACCAGTGCTGTTGCGATAATCGTTAAGCTACCACCTTCTTCTACATTACGCGCAGCACCAAAGAAACGCTTAGGTCGCTCTAATGCATGCGCATCGACACCACCTGTAAGTACTTTGCCTGAAGAAGGAATGATCGTGTTATAAGCACGCGCTAGACGCGTGATAGAATCAAGAATAATCACAACATCTTTTTTATGCTCGACTAATCTTTTTGATTTTTCAATCACCATTTCTGCGACCTGAACATGTCGCGCAGGCGGCTCATCAAAGGTACTGGCAACAACTTCGCCACGTACAGAACGCTGCATTTCTGTTACTTCTTCAGGACGCTCGTCGATAAGAAGAACCATTAAATGACATTCAGGATTATTTCGTGCAATAGACTGTGCAATATTCTGCATCATTAAGGTTTTACCCGCTTTAGGTGGTGAAACCACTAAGCCGCGCTGACCTTTACCTATTGGAGCAACAAGATCAAGAATACGTGCAGATAAGTCTTCGGTACTACCGTTACCCGCTTCTAAGAATAAACGCTCATTAGGAAATAGTGGCGTCAAGTTCTCGAATAAAATCTTGTTTTTTGAGTTTTCAGGTTTATCAAAGTTAATTTCACTAACTTTTAATAAAGCAAAGTAACGTTCGCCTTCTTTAGGAGGGCGAATTTTCCCTGCTATAGTGTCACCCGTTCTTAGGTTAAATCGCCTAATTTGACTGGGTGAAACATAAATATCGTCGGGTCCGGCTAAATAGGAGCCTTCAGCAGATCGGAGGAAGCCAAAACCATCTTGTAAAATTTCAAGAACACCATCGCCAAAAATATCTTCACCACTTTTGGCGTGACGCTTTAAGATAGTAAATATAACGGCTTGTTTTCTTGATCGGGCTAAATTATCAAGCCCCATTTCGGCTGCAATTTCTAGAAGTTCAGGAACGCTTTTTTGCTTAAGTTCGGTAAGATTCATAGTTCAATATTTTATGATTGATACAGTGGGATACTGCAAAAAGGAAGTTGTTATAGGATTAATTTGGCAGGAATGCCAGAGCTTGCAAAACACAAGCTCAATAAAGATAGAACAGATTATACACAATATCCAGTAATATTCTATTTTTTTATCATACACATTAAGACTAGGTTCTTTCTTAGCAGAAAATTCTTACAATGAATTTGTTTCAGCATGCTAGATTGATATGTATTAATGAGAAATTACTACCATTGCTTTATCGTTCTTCCAGAATAAACACGCAATCTAATTAGCGCTTACTAAGCATTAAAAATGAGATGAACTATGAATAACGTTTGCTGTGATCAAGCTCCCCCAAATACTCTCAAAAACTTAGACGAGGCGATTGCAGAACTACAAGCCGCAACTCACACAACGGACCTTGTCATTGAAGCAGTACCTATTTTAGAAGCTTTAAATCGCACCCTAGCGACAGATATATATTCACGATTCAATGTACCACCAGCAGATAACAGTGCAGTCGACGGCTATGCCCTGAGAATAGAAGACTTCGCACCCAATAAAAGCATTGTTATTTCACAACGAATTCCCGCTGGACAGGCTCCACTTCGCATACAAGACGAAACCTGCGCCCGAATTTTTACCGGCGCTCATATTCCTGAAGGCGCCAACTGTGTCGTCATGCAAGAAAACGTTGTCTTAAACGATGACAAAACACATATCTCTATTTCAGAAGCATTAACGCTCGGGCAAAATATTCGCCCCATGGGTCAGGATATAAGAACAGGGGACTGTATCCTAAACAAGGGCACAGTGCTGACACCACAAAGACTAGCCTTGATAGCCTCTATTGGCATCGCTGAAGTAGACGTCTACAAAGTGTTAAAAGTTGCCATCTTCTCCACAGGAAACGAACTTGCTGAACCAGGCCAAGTCGTTAAAGAAGGGCAAATTTACAACTCCAATCGCTATCTACTTAGTGGCTTTTTAAAAGGCCTTAACTTCGATATTTTAGATCTTGGCGTTATTCGCGACGATCTCGACAGCACTCTTTCGGCATTACAAAAAGCAGCATCAGAAGCTGATGTCGTGATCACCACAGGCGGCGCATCTGTCGGTGAAGAAGATTATATCCAAAGCGCGATTAAAGCATTAGGCAAGATAGACTTCTGGAAAGTTGCCATTAAACCTGGCAAACCTGTGATGCTAGGTAATATTAATAACACGCCGATTTTAGGTCTCCCAGGAAATCCTGGCGCAGTCTTCGTG
>CAXBKC010000061.1:0-12966 GCA_963975615.1 uncultured Oleiphilus sp. | reverse complement strand
CGGACTTTTAAGACCCTAAAACAATAGGTTACCGCCTACGCGACAATGAGGTGTTGTGGATATGCATATTTAAGTGGTTCTGTCAGGTGATATCCAAACTCAACGCTATAAGATTGAGTTCGAGCCGGTACAGTTCATAGATAGTCACTCAAACTAGTCATCATTCAAGGCGGATAAAAGTTGATCGCATTGTTGTTTTAACTGCTGAAGGGCTTCGAACGAAGCATTCGTCTTACAAAGAATTTTTTCAGGAATTTTTGAAGCTTTGTTTTTTAAGATCCGACCAGTTTCTGTTAAGTGCAAACTCTTAACTCTTTCATCTTTTTCAGACACTTGCCTTAACAATAAACCCTTACTTTCTAATCGTTTAAGTAAAGGCGTTAGGGTTCCGGAATCGAGATGTAACTTGTTGCCGAGAGCTGAAATACTGATCCCTTCTTCCTCCCAAAGCACCATCATCACAATATACTGTAGATAAGTAAGGTCAAGGCTTTGCAAGAGTGGGCGATAAGCTCTTACCATAGCATTTGCAGCGCTATACAGAGAAAAACAAATTTGTTCGTCAAAATTTAAAGCATCTGCTTTATCTACCATGGCTTCAAATCACTTGAATAAATATTAATACCAAAGAACAAATGCAGCCGCTGCACCAATACCACAGTTTTCATCAAATTCACTTTTACGACAGACATGCTTACCAATGGCATAACTAAGTAATCCGCCCACTATATACATTTCTAAATCACGATCTTTTTGAAAACTTTGACAACCACTTAACATCATTGAAACAGCTATAAGTGTCGTCAGAATTAGTTTTTTCATCGAAGTCTCCCAGACCTATCTTTTCCAAGCTCCTATCCTACAAAGCAAGCAAACTTTGAGCAAGAAAACTCTGCTTTTTACGTGACTTAGTAGGCAAGAAGATTCATCAAACAAGCTTTAATCGACTTTGCAGGCGTAGTTATAACCTGCCGAGAGCACTTACTAAGTTAAAAGCTTAGATATTGTCACCTCAATACCCTCCTCACCATCTGCCCGATTAAGCATAGAAAATGAATATTTATTCTGTGTACAAATTAGCTGGCAAATAGACAACCCTAATCCCGAGCCCTGTTGTGAACTAGCACCTCGCTTAAATCTCTCCAAACTTTGCTGTAATTGTACATCAGACATAAAGGCACAGTGGTTACGAATCACAATAGCTTTATCAGAAAGAATAACGGATATCTGCGTCGATTCATTCGCATACCGGTAGGCATTGTCTAATAAGTTGCGTAATAGAATTCTCATTTGTATTTCATGCGCCAACCAATTAGCGGTGCTTGTGCTCTTGATAGTAATGCTTTTACGGCTAGCGACAGGCTGCCCGTTAAAGCCATCAATAATATCTTTAAGCATCGCATTTAAGTCAATCTGAGTTAATTCCTCTTGTTCTTGGTGTGCATCTAAACGACTTAAAATTAATAACTGCTGCACCATGTGAATCAAGCGTTCAATACCTAATAAAGCTTTAGATACAAAGTCTTTTACTTGCTCTGATTCACTCACCTGTAAAATATTTTGTAAATGTACTTTTGAAATAGCCAGTGGGGTTCTGAGTTCGTGAGCAGCATCCGCTGTAAACCGACGTTCCCGATTTGATGCTTCCATGACTCGACTGAACAAGTCATTCAATTCTTCAACCAAGTGCTTCAATTCGATAGGGTAATTTGAGGCCTGTATTTCTTCTAAGTTTTGATAGCCCCGCCCTTTCAAAGCGCTTGAAATTTGACTAAGCGGTGATAAGCCTTTACGAATTAGCAAGACAATAAAGAACACTAAAACTGGCAGCATGATTAAATTTGGGAGAATCGTGTTAATGGCAATGTCAGAAGTCAGCTCGGTGCGAACATCTTCTCTTTGTGCTGCTCTTAGCCAAAAACCAAAATCTGCATCTTTTAAGGTAAATGTTCGCCATACCAAGCCTTGCGCCTTAATATCCTCATAACCTGCTTTTAGACCATCAAACTGTTTGGGTAGTGTTGAAAAATTCTCAAAAAATAAGTGCCCTTGAGCATCCCATACTTGAAAGGCGAGTTTTTTTTCATACTTATGCCCTCGCTCGGTAAATTCCTGATGACCAAAGGTTTCAACAAGCAGCTCTTTATCTAAATAATCTAAAGAAGGGGAATAGGCATCTGAACTAGAACGAATATGATTGATCATGACCGACTGTAAGATCCGACTCATCTGTGCCAGTTCTGCATCGAATAACTCCTCTACCTGCTCCTTCGAAGAAGAATAATTAAAGACCGCACTTAAGCTCCAAGCGATAACGATTAGCGACAGAACCGCTAGCAGTAAGAACCGTTTAATCGATGAAATATGAAACATTAGACGACCTTATACCCAACACCGCGTACTGTTTGAATGACACCATTACCCAATTTTTTACGTAGGTGATGAACATGCACTTCTATCGCATTACTATCTAAATCTTCAGACCAACCATACACTAACTCTGTTAGCTGATCTTTTGAAAGCACTCTGCCTCTATGTAGCAGCAACTCATTAAGCACCGCAAATTCTTTTGGCGATAGTTTTACTTCTTGCTCACCTTTTAAAACCTGAAAAGCTTGGGTATCGACACTAATATCACCAGTTTTTTGTAAGCTACTACCTTCTCCATGGGTTCGACGCACCAAAGGGTTTGAGCAAATAGTCATCTGCACCTTGATCCAGACCACGGACTTTATCGGAAATTTGATCTCGCGCGGTCAGCATTAATACGGGAATTTTATTTCCAGACTGCCTAACTTGATTCAAGACCTCAAAACCCGAAATACCAGGTAAGCCAATATCCAAAATGCATAAATCAAACTGCTCGCAACTTAAGGCATGGACCGCATGCTCGCCTCTATAAACCACATCAACCAAAAAATTCGCTAAGGTTAAGCTTGTCTTAATGCCATCAGCTAGAAGTTCATCATCTTCAACCAGCAGTATTCTCATTATTAGTTTCCATTTTTATTCGTATTTATTTCAACCGCACCATTATTCACTTTGTTTCTTAAGGCACTCTTAAGGCTAGCTTAAGTTTTACCTGTTTAACTAAGGAAAATACGATAATTATGGTGATTAAATGAAGAAAGTAAGATCCCAAAGACTGAGCAAGCTTTCACTTGGCATATTCAGCTTTTTATTATGCTTCTCTTTGCAAGCTTTTGCAGAACAAAGCCAAGCTCTGCCTATTAGCTCGGTTGCTGGCCTAGAACAGACAATTGAATTTAAAGCATATAACGGAAAGGTACTCTTGATTGATTTCTGGGCATCATGGTGTGGCCCGTGCCGACAATCTTTCCCCTGGATGAATGACATGCAAACAAAGTACAAAGGCAAAGACTTTGAGATCATTGCTATCAATCTAGATAAGGAAACGGAAGCCGCTCTCGACTTTCTAAAAGAAATACCCGCCAACTTTACATTAGGCTTTGACCCTGAAGGCCTTACCGCCGAGAAAATGAATGTTGAAGCGATGCCAATGTCTTATTTAGTTGACCGCAAAGGCATGATCCGACAGCGAATGATTGGTTTTAATACATCTAAAAAAGCAGAACACGAAGCGCATATCCAAACACTACTCGCAGAAACAAAATAGTTAAAAGTCGTCATTAGTAATAAGAGGTAACGTACGATGAAATTCAAATATATTGCTCGAAGCACGAGCTGTCTGGCCATTGCACTTGCATTAAGTGCCTGCTCTAACATAGGCATTAAACCCTGGGAGCGCGACACCCTTTCTCGGCCAGAAATGCAATTAATACACGATGCTGTAGAAGCAGGCTTGGATGATCACATTTATTTCAGTAAAGAAGCCAGCAGTGGCGGCAGAAGTTTTGGTGGGGGTGGCTGCGGATGCAACTAATCAACTCTAAGTCTATTAATGAGTCGGCTAATAGCCCTGCCACTAAAAAAGCATCTCAAAGCTTCAAAAAAATTGCGCCCGCACTGGCTGCTGCAAGCTGTAGTTTACTCGGTATAACAGACGCGATTGCTCAAGAAGACAATGGTGAATGGAAGTTTGATGTCGCTACCCTGATTTATGCTGAATCCGATAGCCGTGTCATAGCTGCAGAACCTGTTTTCAATGCTACTAAAACCTACACAGATGGCGAAGTACTCAATGTAAAATTGGTTTTCGATACCCTAACCGGCGCTTCCCCTAATGGCGCTACACCCAGCAATACTGCACAAACATTTACCCGACCTTCTGGTAACGGTCAATATATAGTAGATCCCAATGAGTCACCGCTTGACGATACTTTTAAAGATACGCGTGGTGCACTGTCCGGCACTTGGACAGCCCCCATTGATCGAGATTGGGAATATACGGTTGGCGCCTATGGCTCCAAAGAATATGACTATTTATCGCTTGGCTTAAATGGTGGTCTTAAGCGTTACTTTAACCAAAAGAACACCGCGCTTAACTTTGGCTTAGCCTTCTCTGCTGACACGATTGAACCAGAAGGTGGAAACCCTCTTGGTCTAGCGCGTATGGCCACACCTGGCACGGCATCATTTGATGCCGACTATGATGCAAGCCGTGCAGATAGCTCTGATAATAAAACCATCATTGATGCGATATTTGGTGTGACTCAAGTGATTAATACCAAGACCATCATGCAATTTAACTATGGCCTGAGTTTATCTGATGGCTACTTAAATGATCCGTTTAAAGTACTAAGTGTCATTGATAGTAGCCTAGGACCGAACTATGGTGGCAACTATCAAGATGGTGGCAATAACGTTTATCTGTATGAATCACGCCCAGATTCACGAATGAAACATACCCTCTTCTGGCAAACAAAGTATGCCTTAGATAATGGTGATGTGATCGACGGTTCCTATCGCTTCATGCTCGATGATTGGGGTATCACGTCACACACGCTAGATTTCCGCTATCGCTGGCAACTGGGTGATTCATATCTGGAACCACATCTACGTTACTACATGCAGTCTGAAGCAGACTTCTATAAGCGTTACTTAACATCAGACGAATACACGGCAAACTCGATTAAAGAAGCCAGTTCAGATGAACGTCTAAGCGATATGAGTGCCTATACAATTGGTTTAAAATATGGCTACAAACTTAGCAAAACTAAGGAGTTCAACGTTCGTGCCGAGTACTACATGCAAAGCCACAGTGGCGACAATGGTTTTGGTCAACTAGCCAGCCAAGACTTATACCCAGACAGCAATGCTATTATTTTCCAAGTAGGCTATTCTTTTTAAATAACAGGCAAGGTCGCCCTCTTTCAGCAGAAGCTTTAAGAGGGCGACCTTTGTTTTAAAAAGCATTCATTAAGTAGCAGGTTTATCTATGGGTCAGTTTCAATCTCTTCTAGTTGATATCCCACTGCAAGATAATCCCAGCCATCACCCTCCCCCGCAACTTTCATTAAAAGATTCACTCTGGCTTGGTCAATTTCAAGCTATGGCAAGTGACTGCCAAATATTATTAGAAGGTGTTGATCAGCTACAAGCTGAAACTTTTCTAAAGCTTGCTACGATTGAAACATGGCGCATAGAACATAAATTTAGCCGCTATAAAACCGGTAACACCATGGATCAAATTAACCATGCATATAAACAAGCATTAAGCGTAGATGATGAAACCACAGCACTATTAAATTTCGCAGACCAATGCTATCAACTTAGTGATGGACTATTCGATGTCACCGCAGGCGTCCTCAGAAAAATATGGAAGTTTAATGGCTCTGATCATATTCCAACATCACAACAAATTGATGAGATTTTACCGCTCATTGGTTGGCATAAGGTGCACTGGAAAGCCCAAAATATAAAACTTCCTGAAGCAATGGAACTCGACTTAGGCGGCATTGGTAAAGAATATGCTGTCGATAAAGTGCGTCTCCTTCTACAAAAAAAAATACCCCAAACTAAGGATTGTCGTATCCTGATAAATTTTGGTGGTGATCTTGCCTGTTCAGGACCAAGGTTAAATGGTGAAGCCTGGGAAGTCGCTGTCGAAAGCTTTCAACATGAAAAACATGCTGCACTGAATGTAAAACTAAACCAAGGTGCCATTGCCACCAGTGGCGACTCACGGCGATTCTTACTCAAAGAGGGAGTTCGCTATAGCCATATACTCAACCCTAGAACAGGCCAAGCTATTACCGATGCACCCCACTCTGTTTCAGTTGCGGCTCCCAGCTGCATGCAAGCAGGAATATTATCAACCATGGCCATGCTTCAAGGGCGAGGTGCCGAAGACTTTTTAACCGCGCAAGGAGCTGACTTTTGGGTACAACGTTCTTAAGAGCCAAAACTACAGTAGAATAAAGCCACTAAGACTAAAATACCTAGTAATCAAAGGGTGACAATAATGCCAAACGAAAAACCTTCTACATCAAAGCTAGATAAGGTGTTAGCTGAACAAAGAGAATATAACGCAAACCGTGAAAAAGGCTATCGGGAACAGGCCTTAAAGCTTTACCCATGGATATGTGGCCGCTGTACTAGAGAGTTTGTGCGTAAGAATTTATCTGAGCTAACCGTACACCATATAAATCATGATCATGATTATAATCCAAGTGACGGTAGTAACTGGGAGCTACTCTGCCTGTATTGTCACGATGAAGAACATACCAAGTTTGTAAACCAGATACGTTATGGAACGACATCCGAAAGTAAAGTAGATGCAGCAACATTCAAACCCTTTGCAGACCTAAAACTAAAAATTGATAAAGGTAAGTCTTAAGATCTTTAAAGGGAGAGAAGAATAAACATACAGATAGAAATGTCATCTTTATTTTCTAAGCAACCGCTGTCTGTAAATTACTGACATATTTAGTTTGCGCCCTAACGTTTCGTTTTATCGAGCTTGACGATGTACGGGGGTTATAACGTACTTGTTTAATCTGCTTGCCTTGCGACTTTAGATAAGACTCGACCGCAAGATTGTGCGGCTTGTCACCCCAATCTTCGCCAATCACAAAAATATCCGCATTCAATTCTATGCAACCCGATACATATTCAAGGTCATCATAAGGGCGCACAATATCAACGCAGCGTAATGCTCTTAGCATTTCCATGCGTTGTTCAAGAGGAATAACGGGGACATTTGGTTTATAAGAGTTAACAACTCGATCTGAAGCAACACCAACGGCCAGAATATTTCCTAACGATTTACAATATTCCAACAAAGCAAGGTGACCTACATGCAACAAATCAAACGTACCTACGGTATATACAATCATATATTATTTATTTCCTCGGATATTATTTATAAATACTGCCTTTATTGGCAGGCTTACTTAAACAGGTGTGGCTAAATAAGTTTCCACACGTAAATACTTGTTATTCCTAGCGTATAAAACGCAAGGATAAATACATTTCTAGGCTTACCAGATAGTTTAGGGGTTTTAATTTCAGAGACGTTGAGAACAGCCAGAGTTAACGCACTGACAGGTAAAATAACTGAGAACACCTCATGTGGTAGTACACTTTCTAAAAGAAAAATGGCAACCAATACGATGCTGTTGTTGTCGAGCGCTAAGCCTGTGTATTTGGCTTCATCAGACAAGCCGAAAGTACTGAAATAACTTAAACGAATAGCACTAGCTGCGAGTACAACAAAGGCTAATGGAAGAAAAATCGGCTCAAATCCCCCATAACTCATTAAAAGAATTGCAGGGGTAACACCATAGCTCACGATGTCTATCACCAGGTCGAGTTGACCACCAAACATCCGGTCATGACCTGTACGGCCTTTCATTTTTCGTGCAACTAAGCCATCAGCCCAATCAAAAGCAACGGCCCAAATCATGCCAATCATGGCGGCATAATAAACACCAATAATACTAAAATAGATCGCTAATATGGTGCAGGCTAATCCTGCAAGCGAGCATGCATTTGGTAGATCTTTCACATACGAAATAATAGAGGGCTGTACACGTTCTAGTACTTCTTCGTTTACTGTAGACATGGTGCTCCTAATAGGAATAAATAAAAACCTTAAGCACTACAGCATCAGACTGTAAAACAAATAAGGGAATACATAGCACTGCTCAAAAGGTCAGTACTATGGAAAATATGGTTGTTCTCAGTAAAGTTGAGAAGTGTATGCAGTGCTTGGACACGATAAGGAAGATAAAGGTGTGATGGCCAGAAATTGGCTCAGTACAAGAAAAGACTATGAAGTGACTATACGCTCAATTAACTTTTATTTCAGGTTTAAATATTTCTCGATAGTATTAAGTACGCTTAACAGCCTTGAGACTTAACCTAAAGGCGTATTGGTGAATACCTGCTCGTACTCAAGCTTACTACTTTAATTTTAGATTGTGATATAACCATAGGGAATACTTAGCTAGAAAATAGTTAAGCTATTCGTGTGAAGCTAGCCACTTGCAATGAAAATAATAAAATTTGATAAGTTGGCCTAAAGACTTAGGTAGTTTTAACCACTTTACTTTTAGCGTGTAAATTTAGAACCTAGTTAATCTCTTCTACTCTTTTTTTCAACATTTCGACAAATACCTTTATTTTTCGAGGTAGATAATTTCTTTCCTGATACACCGCGTACGCTGGAAAACTTTTCAGAGAAAGTTTAGGTAAGACAACTTCAACTTGGCCGTTTGCTATAGCATCCGCAAAAAACCACCTTGGCCCAAGGTGAAGCCCGGCACCTCTTATAACCAATGCTCTTACCGCTGAAACACTATTCACACTAAAGTTACTACACATTTTGGTATGCGAGAATATTTGACCATCTCCAAACTGGATATCGCTTCTAGCTTGTTTTGCAGAGTAAAAGATAAAGTTGTGGCCACCTAAATCAGATGGCTTTAAAATCACATTCCTTGCTCTCAAATATTCAGGACAAGCAACTATCACCCGTGAGATATCACACAATCTACGGGCTATTAAACTAGAGTCTGATAGCTGTCCAATTCTGACGGCAACATCCAACTTATTTTCCAAAAGATTGTCAAAATTACTACCTAGGCACATATCTACTGAAAGCTCTGGATATTCCTCTTGAAGCTCGCGGCAGACAGGTACAACAAATTCTGCCCCAAAATCAACTGGTGCGCTTATTTTTAATGAGCCGTTAATACTGTGAATGCCTCTGGTAATAACTTCATCCAGCTCTTCTTGCTCATCAATAATTGTCCGTAACCTGTCATAGTAGATTTGACCTAGCTCAGTTGGGGTTGTGTGCAAAGTCGAACGATTCAATAGTTTTACATTAAGTTGTGACTCTAATTTGCCAATCTTACGACTAATAGATGAAGGCTCAATATTGAGTTGTTCGGCCGCCTTTTTGAAGCTTCCTGACTCAACAACTCGAATGAACAGTACTTTTGGATCTTTCATAAACTCACTTATTGTCATAAACGCAATAATAAAATGTAAAAATACATACTACAAAATCAATATGCAATAAGTTAAATTTTATATCGTAACAATTTCGGGCTGCACAGAAATGAACAAGCATTTCATCATTGTTCAGTCACCAAATAAAATCAGATAGGACAACTAAACATGGTTAATCACAATTTGAATGATAAAGTCGTGATCGTCGCTGGTGGCGCAAAGAATTTGGGCGGATTAATAAGTAGAGAATTCGCAAAAGCTGGAGCGAAAGTTCTTGTGCACTTTCACAGTGATTCCTCTAAAGAATCTGCGGTTAAAACAGTCGCAGATATAAATGAGGCTGGCGGAAGAGCTGTCTCCTTTCAAGGGGACCTATCTAAACCCGATACAGTCACTGCGTTATTTAAAGCAGCAAAGTCTCATTTTGGGGGAGTAGACATTGCGGTAAATACTGTAGGTAAAGTTTTACGTAAACCAATTATTGAGACTACTGAAGACGAGTACGATTCGATGTTTGATATCAATTCAAAAACAGCGTACTTCTTTATTAAGGAAGCAGGTAAACAGCTTAATAATAACGGTAAAATTATTACTATTGTCACCTCTCTTCTAGCAGCATTCACCGATGGATACTCAACCTATGCTGGAGGTAAAGCACCAGTCGAGGATTTTACACGTGCAGCGGCTAAAGAGTTCTCTTCTAGAGGTATTTCTGTCACAAGCGTTGGTCCCGGCCCAATGGATACTCCTTTCTTTTATGGGCAAGAAACACCTGAGCGAGTTGGCTACCATAAGTCACAGGCGATGGGTAATCAGCTTACTCAAGTAGAAGATATTGTCCCTATTATCAAATTTTTAGCCACAGAAGGTTGGTGGATTACTGGGCAAACTATTTTTGCAAATGGCGGATATACCACTCGCTAAAACTAAGCCAGAGCCATTGATATATGGCTCTGTTAAGTTGTTGCTTGCCAGCACTCGTTTGCAACTTCGGATAAATAACTATGACAACTAATTTCCTAATACTCGCAGCTAGGATTTGTATTCCTAGTGTTTTTATTGCTCTTGGTATTGAGCGAATCATGGTTTATCTTGGAATAATAACTGGCCCAGAATTTTCTATGGGTACGATAGCTTTCAGCGCATTTGAGTTAGCCGTAGGTTTAATGGTCGCCTTTGGATGGAAGCTTAGGTTTACAGCTGGTTTGCTTGCAATTTTCATTATTTTAGACGCATTTATTTCTCACCCATTTTGGTCTGTATCTTCTATAGAATTTCATGCCCAGTATTTACATTTTTCAAAAAATCTATCGGCATTCGGTGGACTCATTCTATTGATATGGTTCGATATTTATTCTTTAGATAAGCGCAAGGAGGCTTCGGAGTGATCAAGCCTCTTGTCGCACGAAACCCGACTGAAGGTCATCGAGCAGCAACAGGCTTACACCACGGTATAGCAGAAAATCATATATTAGAGGGTTCCGTTTCCTATCTATTAGTGTTTTTTCTCTTTGGTGGGCATGGATGAACTTTACATGGTTCGCATCTGCTTTTGATAACGATGACGTGGCCTACCGATTAAAAGTATTAGTTCAAATGTTAGGGGTATTAATTTTAGCGGCAGGGATCCATATCGCATTTAACGATCATGACTTCATTCAAATAACCCTGGGTTACACGCTTATTCGAATTAGTATGATAGCAATGTGGTGGCGTGCTGCCATGGAACATTAATGGCTGAATTCTTCGCCTCCAGAACAGATATCTTGATCCAAAGGTTAATAATTACTCCCTCGGTAACTCGTAACTATAACTATCCAATATTGTTGAATAACTCCCATCAGCTTTCATATTATCAAAGGCCTCTTGCCACTTCTGAATATCCTTTGACGTCATATCCTTAGATGTTGCAAAGTATATTTCACTTTTGAAGCCAACCGATCCTCTTCGAAGATTATCTACTGACAGACCAGCTTCAACCTGAGCTTTTTTTATAGTGTTCCATGATCCCATCCAAGCATCTATTCTACCGAGGCTAAGTTTCATTGCATTCTGCATTTCTATACTAGTAGCTTCAGTATCTTCAAGCTTATAATCTATAATAAGTTGATCAGCGGCACCTCCACGCAAATATCCTATCTTTAATTTCTGTGCACTATTAAAATTAGAAATATCTACTTTATTCTCCTTACTTGCTACAATCAAAAACTCTTCTTCTAAAATTTTGATTGGCCAAAGAAAATCGTTTTGACGTACAGGTGTTTTAGCCAAAGGAACCATAACCACTTCTGGGCCATTTTTAGACTCTAGAATGGCTCGAGCAAAAGGTTTTAGTTGGATTTTTCCTGAGTGTCCAGTTCGTCTCGCCATTTCTGATAAAATATCACATGCAACCCCTTTTATAGTTGAACCTTCCATATAACAAAAATACGGTACTTCGCCTCCAATCAATTTAACTTCAGCATGAGCCATAGAGGCAGCTACCATGAGTAATGCTGTTAATATGCGCGTTATGATCATCATAGAGATATACCATGAGATAGATGAGAGTTACTATTTAGTATAGAACAAGTTTATGTTAGCTTCTTGGTCTTTTGATCAGGTCTAACCTAGTAGTTAAGTTAAGTTAAGTTAAGTTAAATATAAACCCATAGCCTCTCGATGCGCACACGCCGACTCTGAAGAAGCCACTTAGTAGCAAACCACCACTCAAGATACTCTATACATTGGACAAGTTTTGATGGTACAAAATCTCGTGCTGGATTTAGAGCATAGTGTTTAAGATTGGGGCTTGATCTATTAATCGTACACAAACCAAGAGATTCAAGCCAAATTGAAACAGACCTTTCACATCTTCTTTTGGCTCGTTTGGACAGCTAATCACTTCGGATATTGCACGCCTTCGTCGAGCCTACTGTTTTGGAAGGTCAGACCAACTTCTGACCTTTCCAATGAGTGCAAGCTTAACTATTTAACCGCTCTCAGACAAAAGCCCTGAATATCACTTATGAGTTTTTGTTGATCAATCGCTTTTGCTTCACTGATGTGACTACCAATAGAACCTAATAAGGTTTCAGACAAGGTACCAACTAAAGCCGCTGCAGAAACGTCTACATCTTGCGGGCAAAATGTATTTTCATTAATACCTTCTTGAATGAGTGCTTCAAATATCTGAGCATAGGCTTGCCTATATTTAAGCCGCTCATGTTGAATCATTGCGTCGACAGGCTCTGCAATCAATGCATAAGCTAATCGATAACCCAACAAAGCGCGCTCTGAAAATACTTGAACCGTATTTGCTAGGCGCTGCTCACATGTAAGACCTACTTCTTCGGGGAAAGCAGCAAGCTGTACTTGTGCAACTTCCTTTTCAGTCGCACGCCTAAATACCGCCGCGCACACATCTGCTTTTGAATCAAAGTATTTATATACAGTACCAATCGCCACCTGTGCTTGTTCTGCCAATGTAGCTATAGTCAGGTTCTGAAAACCATCTCTTGCCACCAAGGTTAGTGCTGTTGTTAGCAATAAATCATATTGCGCCTTTTTACGCGCTTCAGTTTTTTCAGTGGGGCGATATGGCAT